>DATENK010000284.1:0-3746 GCA_035275085.1 Verrucomicrobiia bacterium
CGACGAATATCTCTATCACGTGACCAAAGAATATCTGCCCACCGAAGCGCTGTACATGATCCGGTATCATTCCTTTTACCCCGCGCACCGCGAAGGCGAGTACCAGCACTTGATGAACGATCAAGATAAGAAGATGTTCGAGTGGGTCCGCGCGTTTAATCCCTACGATCTCTACACCAAGAGCCACCAAAAGCCCGACGTGCAGAAGTTGCGGCCGTTTTACCAGGACCTCATCGCCGAATATTTCCCGGACAAGCTGCGCTGGTAAGTCGACGCCGTGCGCATGTTCGCCGCCACGACGCTCGTTTTTCTCGGCGGCTTCGCGATCATGGTTCTCGAGATCATCGGCGCGCGATATCTCGCCAAAGACTTCGGAAGCTCCTTCTACGTGTGGGTTAGCCAAATCGGCGTCATCCTCATCGCTCTCGCGCTCGGGTACGTCGCCGGTGGCGCACTCGCCGACCGCTGGCAACGACCGGCTCTCCTGAGCGCACTGTTGCTTCCCACCGGAGCGATCATCGCTTCGATTCCCGCGTTCGCGCCGCGGCTCATCGACGTGATCGTCTCCCGTCATCCGACGAACGCACCAATCCCGGCAGCCTGGCAGAAGCTTGACCCGGTGATTGGCAGCAGCCTCGTGTTCCTGTTGCCTTGCTTTGTGCTGGCGACCCTTTCGCCATACATGATCCGACTCGGGACGCAAACGCTAGCACACGTGGGCCGGATGAGCGGATGGATCATCGGCGCAAGCACCTCCGGCAGCATCGCGGGTGTTTTTGTCTCCGGATATGTGTTGCTCGATCACATGGCGGTGCCAGATATTTTTCGTGTGACTGGCGTCTTGGTGCTTGGACTCGGTTTGCTTTGCCTGGCGATGGATCGCTGGTTCAAAAAGGCGTCGCTCATCGTTCTGTTGCTGCTAGCCGCCTCAAGCCATGCCGAGGTCGTTTACGAAACCACTTCGCCGCATCACCATATTAAAGTCATCGATGAAGGCGGGATTCGCACCCTGAGTTTCGACGGCTCGATGGAAACGCGCATGTCCATCCAGGATCCGCTGCAAGGGCACTTTGAATACACCGAATTCTTTCACACGCCCTTCCTTTGGAATCCGCCGATGACCAATGTCCTCATGATCGGCCTCGGCGGCGGCAGCACGCAACGCGCATTTCTTCATTATTATCCGCAACTGACCGTCCAAACCGTCGAGATCGATCCGGCCGTGGTGCGCGTGGCCAAGGAATATTTCCACGTCGAAGAAACACTCAGGCACTTGATTCACGTCGAGGACGGCCGCGTTTTTCTACGGCGCACCGATCAACAATTCGGCGCGATCATTATGGACGCATACGTGCAGACGCGTTATGGCGGCTCAATCCCATATCATCTCGCGACAAAAGAATTCTTCCAAATCGCCTCCAAACATCTCACCACCAACGGCGTGCTGGCTTACAACGTCATGGGCCGTCCGCAAGCCATCACCCCTGACGTCCTTGGCTCAATGTATAAGACCCTCAAAGCGGTGTTTCCAAATGTTTACCAATTTCCTGCGCACGATTCGCTCAATGTCGTCCTGATCGCGACGAAGTCCGCGGAAAAATTCAACTTTAACACCATCCACACGCGCGCGAGCGGCCTGATCCAAACCAAACGCGTCACCATGCCCAGCTTTCGGGGACGCCTCTACTCGTTCCACCCCGATGCGCCGGCGAATCATTACCTCTGTAAGCTTCTCACGGACGATTTTGCGCCGTTGGATGGCTTGTTGAATACGGGGTATTAGAAGGGGGGACCCCCCTTGGGGGTTTTTAAGTGTCAATGTGTCAGGACCCGCATAAACATTGGTCGGAATTGAGGTTTGCAAGTGTCAACTCGCCTGTCAGGCAAGTGTACGCAAGTGTCAGGACCAAGCGGAGCTATGCCTTGGCGGCGTAATACGCATCCACTTTCGCGGACACGTCCTTGTAGCCGATATCGGCTTCGTAAACCTGCTTGAACTGCTCGATCGCTTCGTCAGTTTTGCCCATTTTCTCCAGCACGCTCCCAAGCTGATACAGCAACTCCTTCTTCTCCTCGTCGAACACCGGTTTTTCCTTGATCGCTTCCTGCAGGCGCCGCGCCGCCATATCGTTCATGCCCTTGCGCGCGAAACACTGCCCGAGATACGCCATCGCCTGGATACGCCGGTTCGGGTTCGCCTGCGCCTTTTGAAATTCCGCCAGCGCCTCGTTCACTTTCCCAGCCTTGAAATACAATTCTCCCAACTCAAATCGGATCTGCAGATCGGTCGGATACCGCTCCGCTCGGTTCTTGCATTCCTCCAACTGAAACGCCTGCCGCTCCGCTTCGATCCGCGCCACGCAATCCGCATAATCCGCCGCATTCGTGTCAAGCTGCGTCAACGAATAATCAAATCGCTTGAGCGTTATGTCGGACGTGAATTGTTCAAACGACGGATCGTTCCCCCCTTCGGTGCTCTTGATTTTCTGGCAATACTCCAGCGCTTTATCGAAGTCTTTCTTCTGCGCGTACAGCTCCGCAAGGTCTCGCATCAATTTTATATTCCGCGGTTCCTGTGCCAGTCGCGCCGTATACTCACGGATCAAACGGTCAGCCACCGCCTCGGTCTTTACCTGCCGATTTTCTTGCTCCAGCGAAACCGCTTCTTCCTTATTCCGCAGAATGTCGCGATACGAACCTTGGCCGTCCGCAAGCTGGTCGTAACCCTCGGACAAAGTCTTCCGCGCGGAGATGTCCTTCAACGCCTGGGAGATCTCGCCCTTGTGCGGGAACGCACGCTGCAAATCCACCAGCACCGTCTCCGCCTTTTCCGCCTGCCCGGCGCGCGCGAGCGCCTGCGCGTAATCCATGGCGACCTGGTAATCTTTCGGCGAATTCTTCAAGACAATCTCGTAAGAAAAACACGCCGTTTTCGGAAAATCCGCCGCCAGCGCCGCTTCGGCCAACAGCTTGTGGGCAGCCGAGTTGCTCGGATCCTTATCCAGCACCTGCTCGAGCGTCTGGATCGCTTCGATGGGGTCTTTGCGCAAGCTCATTTGTGCCTTCGCAATGGCTGGCGATGAACTCGCCCCGCCCAGCATTTTCTTGAAAAAACCACCTGAATTCCCCGCATTCTTGAATTGCGCCGCCCGCAACGCCTGCCGGCACTCAAAACACGACGGTTCCTTCACCAGCACCTGGTTTAAAATCGCGATCGCGTATTCGAAATTTTGCCGTGTAAGCGCCTGTGTGCCCTTGTTATACAAGTCCCGCAGCTCACGCGGCAATGCAGACACGCTCTTCTCAGGCATGCCAACAAGCCTATCGATTCGCTTAGCAAAAAGCTATAACGAAATGAATTTTGAAAGCCCACAGCGGACAGCACTCTCGGAACGCGAGCACTAACAGCAAATAAAAAAACTCCGTGGTCCGGTGTAACTTCTTCGCGAGCATTGTCTTCTACGGGTTTACACTACCGCGTGAATTCCACGCGCATTGCGTGGAAAAGCCGACGCACTTCGCCAAAATCACGCGTTCGACTTGCCATTTTCCTATGGTTTTGAGGGCTTCCGTCACATGGCATCCCGGCTGCTCAATGAAAAATCGCTCTGATTGCGGTTGACAGCCGTAAGGAAAAAATAATAAAAACTGCCGTTCACAAACAATTAATTGATTTAGAATTATGAAATGGACCTCACGACCTGTTAAGGGCTTCACTCTTATTGAACTGCTGGTGGTGATCGCAA
>DATENK010000285.1:0-9393 GCA_035275085.1 Verrucomicrobiia bacterium
TGGCCAAATACATTGCTAATTTTTCTTGACGAGTTCTTCGACTGTCGAGCGCTCGCGCGTTCATGCGAGAGTTATACACCCGGTTTTGGGGAGTTTGGGACACGAAGGGAAAAACACGGAAATGTTTTTCCTTTTCGTTCCTCTAATTTCCTCTCCTTTCCTCTTATTTCCCATCGATTTAGTAAAAGATTTTTGTTGACGAGATTTCAGGAAAGAGACGTTGCGAGCCACGGCGAAGAAAAAGTGAACCTTTCTCGCGCCCACCGTGATTAACGGGTGTATGAAGAAGATTTGGGTTTGGATTTTGGCGGGCGGTGCGCTGGCGAGCCAGGAGCTGCTCGGAGGTGAAACGTTCCGGACGGATATCAATCCGGCGTTACTGTACTATCAGGGATTCAGTTTGCGACCGGAGCTTTCGCAATCGGACCATGACTGGCTGTATACCAACGAATGGCGTGGGCGGGTTTTGGATGAGCGCTTTGGGAAACTGATGACCGGCTTCGACAACTCGTTCAAGCTCTTCCGGCGCGCGGCCAAAGCCGAGGTGCCCTGCGATTGGGGCCTTGATTTGACGGATGGTCCCGAAGCGCTGCTGCCAGGTCTTGCAAAGGCGAAACTTGCAGCGCAAACGGCCCGATTGCGGACGATGTGGGATTTGCAGAATGGGAAACCGGCAGAGGCGCGGGATGATTTGCTCGCAGCGTTTGTTATGGCGCGCGAAGTTTCAAAGGATCGCGTGTTGATTTCGACGCTGGTCCAATTCGCAATGGAAAACATTGTGGCATCGGTGATCGCAGAGAACTTTTATCAACTTCCCGCCGACATCCTTAGCGAGCTTGCGGAAGGGATGGACGCTGCACCGAGGCAGGGCCTTGTGGCTGACACTATTCACACCGAGGATACATCGTTCAGTCGTTATTTCACCCGGCGGATCGACGAGTTCCGCGCCGACGACGAGACGCGGGCGCTGGCGCGCATGCGAGAACTGCTGGCGAAATCTTTAAGCAGCGAAGAACCTCCTGCAGTTCGGGGAGTACGGTTCGAAGGATCTCCTGGAGAAGCCAAGGCGGACAGAATTATTGCTGCTGGCGGGGGCACGATCGAAGGGCTGTTTGGACTATTTCAGGAACTGCTGCCTATATATGAGCGGGTGGAGCGAATTCTGCGGTTGCCTGCGTCTGAATACGAAAAGGCCATGGTAGAATTTCAAGAGATGGTCAAAACACATCCCAACCCGTTGGTACAGGAATTCTTTGCAGTCTTCGATAATTGTCGGAGGAAGGAATTCGGCACGCAAAGCACACTGGCGATGGTGCGGTCGGCGATCGCCTATAAATTGCGCGGCGACGAGGGTTTTCGCTCCGTGCTTGATCCTTGCACCGGCGGACCGCTTGAATTCGAGCGATTTGTTTTTGAAGGGGTTGATCGCGGCTTCAAGCTCAAGTCGAAGTATCGTGGACGTGATTTTGATGAGGTGCTGATTTTTGTGGAGAAGCCGGGACCGTTGTTTCGGATTATAGGCAAGAATGCAGGGGAGAAAGTCAAATAGGCTCGCTTATGCTGCCGGGAAAGTGGATGGTTGGTTCGTGCTCAGCTGGAATCCAGCGTTTGTGGAAGTCATAAGCGCAGAAGAAACGCTGGACCTGGTCGAGCAAGCGCGGCGCGGGGACGAGGCATCGTTCAACGCGCTGTGCCGTTTATATGAAAAGCGGTTGTTCCGTCAGGCGATGCTGTTGTGTGGAGATGAATCGATGGCCGATGATCTGACGCAGGATACCATGTTTGAAGCATGGAAAAGTCTGGGGCGGTATAATGGAGAATGCCGTTTCTTCACGTGGGCGTGCAGCATCCTGATCCATTGCCATCGTCGCAGCATCCGCCGACGTCGGCCGATTGCGTTTTCATGGCTGATGGGCTTTGAAAGAGAGCGCGCGGAAATTGCCCTGGTTAACGACAGGGATTCGACGGCGTCACCATCGGAATTGGCAGAGGAAGAGGAGCGCGGGGTGGTGCTCCGACGTTGTCTGGAGCGACTGCCGGAAAAGCAACGTCAGGTGGTTTACTTGCGCTTTTACGTGGATAGTTCCCTGGACGGCATCGCCGCTGCGCTGGGATGTTCGATCGGAACCGTGAAGTCTCGTTTGTTCAACGCGCTGGACCGGCTCACGCGCATGAACGAACTTAAAAACCTGATGAAGTGATATGAAGCCATGCAAATCACATCAGCGACAGATCGCTGCGCTTGCGGTGGAAGCGCTGAGCGCGAGTGAACGAGCGGCAATAGTCGACCACTTGAGGGAATGCTCCCATTGTCGTGGGTACGCCGAACAACTGCGAACCATCGCGGGGCTTTACGCGCAGGACGCGGAGCGGTCGGTTGCGGATTCGACGGCTCGGCCCGGACGCCTCGCCCTGCCTGCGTTTGATCCATGGTACCAAAGGGTATTCGTCTCCCATGCGCCGGCTGTGGCGGCAGCGGCCGTTTTGATAATTTGTGCGACTTTGCTATTTATTAACAGAAAGCCGCATCAGGATATAACGCCCGCAAGGCCGACGGTTGCAGCGACCGAACCTGAAGCGCCGACGGTCTTGTCCATCGGCAACTCGCGGCGTCTTACCACTGCCGAACTGGAGGGATTGACGCCGCCGAATCGGAAGGCGACTCGCGCGCCGAGTGATTTTGTCTTTTCTGTCGGGACGCGAGACGACGGATCTTAAGAAGGCTTCGCCGAGGCAACATCCTCGTTGGGTTTCGGCGGCCAGTCCGTGGCGTTGTCCACTACCGCCCGCATCTGGTCGAACCACCAACGCGCACGCGCGCGGCGGTTATGGCTCGGGTAGGTGCGGCGGCAGGGTTTGGTCTGTTCCAACTTAATTTCAAGCTGCTGTTTCATAATTTTTGATTGCAGCTTAACAAGGGGGGTAGGACAAAAACTGTCCTACCCTCAAAATAGCGGAAAATAATTTTTCAGGCCGATTTTGAGCGTTTTGGGCCGAAAATGGGCCTTTTAGAGGGAGATTTTGGAGGCGAGCTTCAGAATTTCGAAGCCCATTTTATCGATCGAGTCGTCATTGGCGAAGGCGTCACCGTAATTGGAAAGGAGAACAACGGCCGTTTTCTGCTGTGGATCGAAGCCGACGAATGTACGGTATCCGGCGGTGCCGCCGTTGTGCCAGATAAAGGTGAGTCCTTCGACGGTATTTTGGAAATGCCAGGCCAGGCCCATGCCCTTCGCATGGCGCTTTTGACATTCACGTAGCGCGGCGGCAATCGGGGTTTTTTCCGGCTCCAATTGGGCGCGCAAGAACTTCAGCATGTCCTCGGCATTTGAGCGCAACGCGCCCGCGCCAGCGAGGACATCGAAGTCCCAATTAGGCACGCCTCTGTCTTTCGTATCATGGCCGGCAATAAGGCTCGCGTTGGTTACGCTAGTGTTTTGCATCGCAAGAGGGCCGAGCACATTCTGATTGAGCAGTGTGGCGTAAGGCTTGCCCGCACAAAGTTCCAGTGCGTGGCCGAGAAGACCGAACCCGAGATTCGAGTAACCGGAGGGCGAACCCGGATCTTTGAGTTTCTTAACGGTTCGAAAGTAGTCGTACAAATGTTCTTTCTTGTACGCGATGTAGGGATTGGCGCTGGTGCCAACCACGCGAAAAAAATTGTCCGGCAGTCGCGGCAAACCTGAACTGTGCGTTGCCAGATGCTTGAAGGTGATATTGGTGGGCACATTCGCATTGGCCGGAAAGCATTTGCTCACCGGATCATCCAGCTTGATCAGGCCGTCCTTCGAGAGATTGGCGAGCGTGATGGCGGTGAAGACTTTCGTGATCGATCCGATTTCGTAAAGGGTTGACCGGTCAGGCGCCGGGGTGCCGAAGCCTTGCACGTGTTCGTTGCCGTTCTGGAGCACCGCGATGACCAAGGCCCCATTGGTTCGCTTCGCCATATAAGGCTCGGCAAGTTTCGCGATTCGGTCCTTAAGATCCTTTGTATCTGAAAGTTTCTCGTAGCTGCGCTTCTCGGCCAATGCATAAACGGCAACGCCAACTATGAGTGAGCCGAACACTACGATAGCGGCAATCAGGATTTTCACTGCAGGTCAGAGAGATCGACGTCAGCTGTATCGTTCATGATGGCTCTAACCCAAGAGCAAATTCTGGCAGGCGGCGCGGAGTTTTTTGAGGGCGGCCGCGGATTTGGCTTCGATGTAGCAGCGGATCACGGGTTCGGTCCCGCTGGCGCGAAAGGCGACCCATTCACGATTTGGAAGGAGAAATTTATAGCCATCGGTGGTGATGAATTTTTCGACCTTGAAGGGCCCAATCATATCAAGGCCGGCCGCCAGTTTCGCGAGAAGGCTGGCTTTTTTTTCCGGAGGGATCGCGATATTGATCCGTTCTGTATAGAAGGCGCCGGTTTGTTTCTCGAGGCGTTTGAGGATTTCGCCCAGCGATTTGCGCTCGGTGGCAACCAGTTCGGCCATGAGGAGACAGGCGAGGATGCCGTCTTTTTCCGGGACGTGGCCTTTGACGCTGAGACCTCCGGATTCTTCGCCGCCAACGATGATCGGCTCGCTCTCCATGAGCGCGCCGATGTATTTGAAGCCGACTGGCGTTTCGTGCAATTGCACGCCGAGCAATTCGGCGACAGCGTCCACCTGATGGCTCGTGGGAACAGTGCGGACGACAGCGCCGCTCCAACGCCGATTCTTTTTCAGGTGGTAAAGGGCAAGGGCGAGAATCTGGTTGGGTGTCAGCCAGGTGCCATCCTTGTCCACGATTCCGAAGCGGTCGGCGTCGCCGTCCAGTCCGAGGCCAAGCTGCGCTTTGCCGCTGCGCACGAACTTGCTGACTTCCATCATGCCTTCGGCGTTTGGTTCGGGATGATGGCCGCCAAATAGCGGATCGGGTTGATCGTGGAAAACTGTGAGCTTCGCGCCTGTGTCTCCGAGCAAAGTGTCCAGGTAACCACGTCCGGTGCCGTACATCAGCTCAATGGCGAGTTTTAGCTTCGCCTTTTTTATTGCAGAGAAATCGATCAACCGCCTGATCTGCTGAAAGTAGGATGGCTTGGGGTCAAAGGTTTTACAGTCGAAGGTGCCAACGACTGCCGACTTCATCGACCAATTGTCCGCCTGCAGTTGGGCGATGCGCGTTTCGATTTGTTTCGTGACTTCGGGCGTGGCTGGCGCGCCATTATAAGTCGAAAATTTCAAGCCCTGCCACTCGGCTGGGTTATGGCTGGCCGTCATGTTGATCCCGCCGATGGCCTTTCGCGCGCGAATGTTGTGCGCAATCACCGGCGTAGGTGTATCGCGATCGCACAGCAAGGGCGAAAGGCCGGCGTTTGTGAGGACCTCGGCCGCAGCGAGGGAGAATTCGCGGCCCAAAAACCGCGTATCGTAACCCAGGATGACGACAGGCTTGCGATCGCGAATGGCTGATCGCGGGTTGGTTAACTCGCTGCGCAACCAGAGCGCAATGCCCTGGCTGGCGAGACGGACATTATCGAAAGTGAAATCGCGCGCGATGAGACCGCGCCAGCCGGAGGTGCCGAATTTAATCGAGGAAGTCAACTTTTCCAGTCGAAGGCGCGTTTCTTGAGCGCGTAAATGTAACCGACAAAAAGAATGGCGAGGAACGAAAGCATGGAACCAAAAATCAAATTCTTCATTTCGGGATTTTTCAGCATTTCCTTGTAGACGACCGCCCAGGGATAAAGGAACACGACCTCGATATCGAAGAGGATGAACAGCATTGCGACGAGATAAAATTTTACCGACATACGCGTGCTGCCTTCGCCGATAGGTATCATCCCGCATTCGTAAGCGATATCTTTCACGGGCGAGCGCTTGCCTTTGACGCCGAAAAGCACGGAAATGGCGAGCACACCGAAGGCAAACGAGATGGCGAGCAGCCCGAGCATGAGCACGGGGATGTACTGCTGTAACTGAGTACTTTCCACGGGGGGACGATAAAAACCAGAGCGGCGCTTGGCAAGTGGGTTGTTACAAGGGAATGAGACGTTAACAACTTCGTCGCGCGGAAAGGGATGATTCGTCGGGATGCGTCAGTAAGCCAATTGACGGGCTAAGTTTGTGTCTTGAAAGGGGTCTGCGCCCCATTGAGGCGCTTGGCGGATGGAGCACATTCCCCCGAAGTATGGCGGATGCGGGGACAATACCTCGAAAACGGGAGTCTTTGCATGGGCACGAATGGGCGGATGGACAGTGGATGGCGCAACGCGGCGAGCGATTCAGCCCGACCGCGCCGGTGTCTATTTACGAAGTACATCTTGGCTCGTGGATGCGCGTGCCCGAGGAGAACAATCGCGTCCTGACGTACCAAGAGCTTGCGCCGAAGCTCGCCGATTACGCACAGCGGGTCGGATACACGCACGTGCTCATATTGGATCCTTCTGAAAGCCAAATGATACACCTAGTCAATTACCTGCATCAGCGACAGGTCGGGGTGCTTATCGATTGGCAAAGCGCGGATCTGGCGCAAACGCGGCTCTGGCTGGAACAATTTCACATTGATGGCTTCTCGATGTCCGACATGCTCGGGGCGGATTTTGTGCGGGAACTTGCCGCGGAGATCGAGCGTGATTTTCCTGACGTGGTGATCATCGGCGAGGGCGCGGGCACGACGTACAAGCTTGACCGCGGCTTTGCCCAGGATTTGCGGACTTACCTTGCGCACGCGCCGGCGGAACGAAAAATACACCATAATCGCCTGACGTTTCGGCCGCTCTATGCCTTCCAGGAAAAATACATCATGCCGCTGTCCCACCGTGAACTTGGACCATTGATGCGCATGCCCGGGGATGAATGGCAGAAGTTTGCCAATTTCAGACTGCTGCTTGCCTACATGTTTTTGCAGCCGGGCAAGAAGCTGTTGTTCATGGGACACGATTTCGGGCAATGGCGCGAATGGACCGCCGACATGAGCGTTGACTGGCACCTCACACAGTTCCGTTATCACCAGGGCGTGCAGACGCTGGTCCGGCGATTGAACGACGTCTATTTTCACGAACGAGCGTTGCACGAGGGCGACAGCAAAGCGGAATGCTTCGAGTGGATCGATTGCCACGATGCGCACGGGGGGACGATTAGTTGGTTACGGCGGGACGTTCAATCCCGGGAAACGGTCCTGGCGGTGTTCAATTTTACGCCAAAGGTCCACCGGAATTTCAAGGTCGGCGTGCCGCGGGGCGGCGAATGGCAGGAGATAATCAATTCGGACGCGAAGGAATATGGCGGCAGCGGGCAAGGCAATTTCGGCGAGGTGAAAGCAGCGCCGTTCGGATGGCAGGAGCAATCTCATTCTTTACACATCACGGTGCCGCCGCTGGCGGCGGTCGCATTCAAGAGCCAGCAAGGAGATTAATATGGAAAAACTCATCTGTATTCACGGTCACTTCTATCAACCGCCTCGCGAGAACGCGTGGCTTGAGGCGGTGGAGATGCAGGATTCAGCACGGCCGTATCACGATTGGAACGAGCGCATCAGCGCCGAGTGTTACGCGCCTAATGCCACTGCGCGCATTCTGCAAGGGGACGGCCGGATCGCCGAAATGGTTAATACATACTCGAAGATCAGTTTTAATTTCGGGCCTACGCTGCTCTCGTGGATGAAGGACAAGTTGCCCGAGGTGCATGAAGCGATTGTTGAGGCCGATAAATTGAGTCGCGAACATTTTAGCGGGCACGGGTCGGCAGTGGCGCAGAATTATAACCACATGATCATGCCGCTGGCGCACCCACGCGATAAAGAGACTCAAGTGATCTGGGGTATTAAGGATTTTGAATTTCGTTTCGGACGCAAACCGGAGGGGATGTGGTTGGCGGAAACCGGAGTGGACACTGAAACCCTGGAAGTGCTGGCGCGCCACGGGATCAAATTCACCATTCTTTCGCCCTTCCAAGCCAGCCGCACGCGCGAGATTGGCAAGAAGCATTGGAAGGATGTGAATGGCGCCAAGATCGACCCGACGCGCGCATACCTCTGCCGGCTACCCTCGAAGAAGACGATCTCGCTGTTTTTTTATGACGCGCCTGTGTCACAAGCAGTTGCCTTTGAGCATTTGCTGGACAGCGGCGAAAAATTTGCAGGTCGGCTGACGTCAGCCTTTAACGATGCGCGTGCCTGGGATCAATTGGTCAATATCGCGACCGACGGGGAATCTTATGGGCACCATCATCGGCATGGAGAGATGGCGCTGGCGTATGCCGTCCACCACATTCAATCGAACAATCTGGCGAAACTGACGGTTTACGGCGAATACCTGGAGAAGCATCCGCCCACCCACGAAGCGCAAATTCACGAGAAAAGCGCGTGGAGTTGTTCGCATGGCGTGGGACGCTGGATGGAGAATTGCGGATGCAACAGTGGCGGTCATGCCGGCTGGACGCAGGAATGGCGCGGGCCGCTCCGGCAGGCGTTGGATTGGCTGCGCGATCACCTTGCGCCGGAATTCGAACAGAAGGCGCGTGAGTATTTGAAGGATCCGTGGGCTGCGCGGAACGATTACATATCGGTGATACTCGACCGGTCAGACGAAAACTTTGCCGGGTTTTTCGAGCGCAATGCGTCACGCGAGTTGAACGAGCAGGAACAGGTCACCGTGATCAAGCTGATGGAAATGCAGCGCCACGCAATGCTGATGTACACGAGCTGCGGCTGGTTTTTCGATGAAGTTTCCGGCCTGGAAAGTGTGCAAGTGGTGCAATACGCGGCGCGCGCGATGCAAATCGCGCAGGACGTTCTTAAAAAAGACTTTGAGGAAGGGTTCTTGAATTTGTTCCAACACGCAAAGAGCAATATTCCCGAGAACTGCGACGGACGCTGCATTTACAACAAGTTCGTAAAGCCGGCAATGGTGGATTGGGACAGCGTGGCGGCACATTATGGCGTGAGCTCAATTTTTAACCCCCATGAAAAGCAGACACAAATATTTCTGTATCAGTACGAGGATATTGAGCATGAGTTGCTGAGCGCCGGGCGCGCTAAGCTGTCGATGGGAACCGTGAAACTGCGGTTCGATGTTACGCGCGAAACTGCGGAGCGCAGCTATGCGGTGCTGTATTTAGGCGAACATAACTTGTCGGGGGCGGTTGGCACTTTTGAAACGGCCGAGGCATACAAGCAAATGTGCAGCGAACTGAAGGAGGCGTTCGATCGCGCGGATTTTCCGGAGACCATCCGGTTGATGGATCGCCATTTCGGGCGATCTACCTATTCGCTGAAGTCCTTATTCAAAGACGATCAGCGGCGGATCATCGACGAAATCCTGCGTTCGACGCGGGAAGATTTGGAGGGACGGTTCCGCGCGATTGCCGAGCGTTATACGCCGCTGATGAAGTTCCTGCGCGACATGCGTGTTCCTTTGCC
>DATENK010000286.1:0-3761 GCA_035275085.1 Verrucomicrobiia bacterium
TGCGCGCAGTGCACGGCGCCCGCAACCGCCTGGTCGCACTCGAAACATTGACCGATCAGGAACTTGACGATCTCCAACACGAATTCGAGCGCGTCCGAAAGAAAGCCGCCGGGCGCGTGCCATAGCCTGCGGACGCGATTCAAACGTTCAATCTTGGTATGGATGTTCAGTCTTGCATTTAATTCTTAGTCATTGGTCCTTTTTGGAGTTCGAACCTTCCGCCGGCGCATATCTCGCAAACGCGTCCTCAAAATCCGTGAGCCGATATCCCCTCGCACTCGCATCATCGATCCATATCGGACGCGGCACGATCCCCACTCGCCGCAACTGCTGCGCCAGCCACAGTTCCGTCACCGACTTCCCCTTCAGCAAGTCACTGTAAGGCGGATTCTTCATGCCCCTCAGCCCCTCCACCAGCCGCCGGCTGAACACCTTGTCCGCTTTCCACAAGTTGAACAGCAACTGAATATGCCGCATCAATAACCCGAACTGCGACATATCCTCCTTCCCGCATCGCGCTGCGATGACCGTGGACGGTAAGCACGGCCGACTGCGGCGGCAGTCCCTTCGTGTCCCGAACGAATCCTTGCTTCCTTTGACGTTTTGTGACCATCCTTCGTCTGTTCTACAGCCAATGCGAACCGCGCCGTCCACCGTTTTGGTCGCACTCTTGTGCTTGATTCAGGTCGGCACAGCCTCATCGCAAACGCTGGTCCCGTTGATCAGCGAATGGCACTACAACCAGTTCGGCACCAATCTAGCCACCGCCTGGCGTGAGGCCGCCTACGACGATTCCGCGTGGCCGATCGGAACAGCCGCGTTTGCGTTGGAGGACAATCCGGCAGTGATCCCTTACACGAACACCGTTTTGTCCCTCACGAACACGGCTGGAGCACGCGTAATTACGTACTACTTTCGAACGCGTTTTCCGTATTCGGGAAGCTCGGACCCGGTGTGGCTCGGTCTCAGCACGTTGGTTGATGACGGTGCAATTGTCTATTTGAATGGTGTCGAGGTCTACCGCCTCAACATGCCTCCTGGACCTGCAGCATACGGCACACTTGCTTCAAACGCGCTGAACGATGCTGAATTCAAGGGCTCGGATTTCCTGGCCACAAACCTTATTAATGGTGAAAACTTTCTCGCAGTCGAAGTGCATCAGGTCTCCACGACGAGTTCGGACGTCGTCTTCGGCCTTCAATTGGCCCTTGCAACTCCGCCCGGCATCACCAACCAACCGGAGAACATAACCGTTGCGCGAACGTACGATGCAACGTTCCAGGTGGGTGCTTCAAATCAGACTATTTTGGCATACCAATGGCGAAAGAACGGGACGGACATTCCCGGTGCGGTAGGCCCATCGTACACGATTACCAACGTGCAAAACGGCGACGCGGGTTCCTACAGCGTGACGCTCAGCAATGTCCGCGGGCAAGCCGCCAGCTCCAATGCGCAACTTAGCGTCACTGTCCCCTACACGTTCGGTACTCTGGCGGGAACGCCGCGAGTGTTCGGAACAAACGATGGCATTGGCTACCAAGCCCGCTTCAACTCGCCCCGTGGCATAGCCGTCGATACCAACGGCTGCCTCTATGTCTGCGATTTTCACAACCATACCATCCGTAAGATTACGCCGGATGGGGTTGTCAGCACTCTCGCAGGATCACCTGGGATATACGGGTGGAAAGATGGCCTCGGAACAGATGCGCTCTTCACGAGCCCGCGTCGCGCTACAGCAGACCGCGCAGGTAACTTATTCGTCGCTGACAATGGCAATGCAGTCGTTAGGAAAATCACGTCCGATGGCAACGTGACTACTATCGCCGGCGCGCCGCAGCAACCCGGCGCGGCGAACGGCACCAATACCGCCGCTCGATTCGATGGCCCGTCGGACGTAGCTGTTGACAGCTCTGGAAATCTCTTCGTCGCAGATGCAGACAACCACTCGATCAGGAAGATAACACCGTCGGGCAGCAATTGGATTGTAACGACTATCGCCGGCAATCTTACTCAGGGCGGGATTGCGGATG
This sequence comes from Verrucomicrobiia bacterium, assembly GCA_035275085.1. Classification (GTDB taxonomy): domain Bacteria; phylum Verrucomicrobiota; class Verrucomicrobiia; order Limisphaerales; family DATENK01; genus DATENK01. The sequence continues at coordinate 2,031 of DATENK010000286.1, forward strand.
GCACGAACAACCTCGCTCGTTTCCGTCATCCGATTGGCTTGGAACTCGATCGCGATGGAAACATCTACGTGACGGACAACGTCGCCCATAACATCCGCAAGATCCGCCCCGCGGGGACAAATTGGATTGTCACCACACTCGCCGGGCTCGCCGATAATCCCGGATACGCCGACGGGAAGGGCACCCACGCCCGCTTTAATGCGCCAATAGGCGTCGCTGTGGATGCCGCCGGCAACGTCTTCATCGGTGATGACGGGACTATGACAGTCCGCAAGATCACGCCAGACGGCCAGGTAATCACCATTGCCGGAACTCCCGAACGTCCGGGCAGCGCCAACGGCACGGGGAGCGCAGTTCGCTTTGACGAATCCCGCAGCGTCGCGGTCGATGCTGATGGCAATCTGTATGTTGCCGATGCGGATCTTTCTGGTGCTCAGGGCAACAATACCATACGCAAAGGGTGGCCGGCTGAGACTCTGGCAGTCATGACTCTTGGGCCGGCTACCAAGGCAAGCAGCGAAATTGAAATTCCCGTCTTAGTGAAAACAGGCGCAATTACGAATCTGAGCCTCATGAACGCAGCGCGCCTTTCCGGACCTTGGGTGACTAATACTGCGGCCGTTTTGACCACGAATGTACCGGGACTGGCTTACCGCTACACGGTCCCAATCACAGGCCCAATCCGCTTTTACCAGGTAAAAGGCCAATAACCTGTCATGAAAACGATTGCGACCTTAGCCGCTCTGATGCTCTGCCGCTGCCGTCGTCGCGCGTAATAATTCTGCCGGCTCATCTTCACCCGCCGGCACACCGAACTCACCCTCACCCCGTAGGCCCCTTGCTCTACGGCTTCATGCCCGGCTTCCCACCGGCCTTTTTTTTAAACTCCTCCACGTCCGCGATCCCCGCCCGCTCACACGCCATCCGCGTATACGCCCGCTCCAGCGCCAAATCGATGTTCGCATCGGCCAAGGCACTCTCCAGCTGCCGTACCCGCTCCTTCAACCGCTTCAACTGACTGATCTCTTCTGGTTTCTCCACACGTATCATCCTTCCACGTATACCACTGCCATACTTGCGCACCCACACCTGCACCGTCGCATTGCCGGTTATCCCATACTTCTGCCTTATCGCTGCATAGCTCCAGCCCTCCATCTCCAACTGCCGCACCACTTCCCGCTTGAACGCCTCACTATACCGGATCACCGGCCTGATCACTCCTTCATTTCTCATAAAGAGTGTCAACTTATTCCAGGACCAGACCAATTCGCCTGTCACTTCCGAAGGCTGTACCTGTCGCCAACCTGTCACTTCCAAAACACCACTTTCGCTCAATGTTTATAGGCCACCTGTCACCCTGTCACCACCTGTCGCCCCCTGGGGCTCCCTTCCTCCCGCTCCCTCGCCGTCTTTCTCATCCACCTGCCACCTTAGGGACTCGCGTGTCGAGGCTTCCAGTGGAGACGAGAGTGGGGGCGGTGGCGGCGGCGCTGTTGGTGTTCTTTCTTTATAAGCTCGCGGCGGAGGGCCTGGTCGCGGTCGAGTTGGTTGAAGATGCGTCGGGGGAAGGCCCACGTGATGAGGAACAGGCCGAAGAAGATGGCGGCGAGCGGTTTGGGAATATCATATAAGGTTTCGGCGCCGAACGGTGTGTAGCTCAGAGCGAAGCAAATCAGGCTTAGGGAGAGAAAGATTTTCGGGCGAAGGTTCATTCGCTGCCTTGTGATTTGC
>DATENK010000287.1:0-7087 GCA_035275085.1 Verrucomicrobiia bacterium
TGTGGTCAGAGCCGCCGCCAATGATTGCGCCCGCCTTGAACAAGCTCTGCAAAGGTTGGAAGTAGCGCATGCGTTCGTAGCCGAATTGCGCAACGAGCGTGCGGGTGTCGAGGTAAAGCCAGGCGGGTTGAATGTCCGCCAACACGCCCATTGTGGCGAGCGCATCGACGGCTTCGCGACTCATGAAATTACAGTGCGTGATACAGGGACGCGTGTTGCGGATCGGTACGGACTGATTGACCTCCTGATACACATCGAGGAGCGTGTGGACCGCGCCGTCGCCGACCGAGTGGGCGGTGAATTGAAGGCCTTCGAGCGCGGTGGTGAGAACAATCGGCAAGAGGCGCTCCCGCGGGATGAATAAGGTGCCGCGGTAATTCGGATCGGTGATCGAATAGATGGTGCTGGTACCCCAGGGTTGGCGCATATAGGCGCTGCCGGTGAGCATTCCGCCATCGAGAAACGTCTTGATGCCGATGATGCGGACCATCGGATCGGCATTCGTGAAGAGCGGATGTTTGGCGACTTCTCGGATGCGCTGCTGAATTTTCTCAACCGGCCCAAGCGTCGCAATCTGATAGGACGCGGAGATACGGACCGACAGTTGCCGGGAGTCGCGCAGTTTCTCGTAACGGCCGAGTGCGACAGAGTCGGATGCGCGATCGCCAATGGTGGTAATTCCGACTGAGTTGTAGTCGCTGAAAAGTTGCGTGAGGCGGGAGAGGTAATCCGCCTCGGAAGCCTTTTTGCCGCGAGACGTTTCAATCTTGGTGTAATTCGCGTAAGTGCGCAGAATGCCGGTCGGTTCGCCGCGCGGGTCCTTTTCAATCTTGCCCGGCACGCCGTCGGGGATCTTGAAATCTTTGTCGATGCCGCACCGCTTCAGCGCGAGCGTGTTCAGGGATGCATCGGGGCCGGTGCGGAAAATGGCGGGGTGGCGCGGAGCGGCTTTGTCCAGTTCGAGGCGCGTAGGATAACGTTGTTCGCGCAGGCGCGTGATGAACACCTGCTGCAGATCGATCCATTCGCCTTCGGGCACGACGCGCGCACGGTCGCGAAAATAAGACAGGACGTCCTCGATGCTTTCCATGTCAGGAATCGGATGATCGAACTCAGTCATAGCCGCACCGTTCGGATGCGTATGCGAATCGATCAGGCCTGGCAGAACCGTGGCGCCTTGAAGGTCGATCACCTCCATATTCGGGCGGTTCGGGCGCAAAAGCGCATCACGCGGTCCGACGTCTTCGATACGTCCGCCGCGGACAGTCATCGCTTCGGCGATGGTGAAATCCTTATCCACGGTGATGATTTTTCCGCCGTGAATGATGAGGTCTGGTTGCGCGAGGAGACTGATGGGAAGCAGCGCAGCGAGCACAGTGGCTTTCATACGGCGATGTTACTCGGCCGCTTCTCAAGTTACATCCTCGAATTGCCGATGGGCCCTGAATGGAGACGAAAGAGCAAGTGCAGGCGCAGGAGACGGTCAAGATGGGTCCAGATGTGGTTACGATCGAGGGTGATCGTGTGACTATCGACGCGAAACACGCGATGCCGGAGTGGCAGGTGCGCGAGTTTTCTCCTACGCCAATTTACTTTCGGGACAAGAAATACTTTCTGTGCCGCAAAGCGCCGGCAACCAAGCCGTTTGCCATCCGTTACTTTTTGGACCCATGGCGCGAAGGCACTCCTGCCGGGAAGGTCTCATTTAACTACGACGAGGAAGCGATCGCACAACGCGAAGCCGAGATCCGCGGCGGGCATGTGGACGATGTTGGGCGGGCGGGACTAATTTTTCTGTATCCATTCCTGGGGTTGCTCTGGTCTGGCAGTAAGGAAAGGTTGCGCCGGTTTGGCTTCGACTCGCGCAGTATCACGGGGATCTCCATTTTCATGGTGTTCGGACTCGTGTTGCTGGACCTGGTGTTCGCCAAAACGCTGATCTTCCGCAGCCTGAAGGCGGGCGACGTGGTGATTGGCGGAATGCTGCGTGCTTTCTCGGGCGTCGACGCGCTTCACTTCGGGTCGGTCGTGATCCCAATGTTGTGGCTGGACATTCTCCTCCTTGCGCTGCTGTTTGCGGACATGCTCATCCGGTATTCGCATCACCTGGGCGGCGAGGAACCTTGCTGGGGATTTTGCGAATGGGTCAAGTGCCTGGTGCCGCGCAAAAAGAACCAACAGCCAGTGGTCGCTGAAGCTCCGCCGATCATCGCGCGCCCGGCAGCGCCCGCCTCGGAACCTGTCGCGCCGATCCGGATGTCGAACCGTTAATAGCTCTTCACGCGGCTTTCTGCTGCATGATCTGACTCACAATCGTGGCGTCGGCGATTTTTGTGTCGTTGGCCAGCAGGAAAGCTTTGCTGATGATCGCGGAAAGCGTGGGGTCACCTTCGAAAGGAAGGAGCACTGGAAACTCCGCCTCATTGTGCTTCAGCGGGAGGCATAGATATTGATCATTCGGCTCCATGAGAATGTTGCCGCTGCCCAAGTGGATCTTGTAAGTCCTCCAAACGCCTTTGACGACGAGGAAACGTTCTTCAAACTGGCATAGGCTCGCGATCTTTAGCCCGGGTACGAGGCGCTGGAGGACTTCTTTGCGTGTGCTTGCCGTCGCGTTGAGTTCGCCAAAAGCATAGTTCTCCCAATACTGGCGATGGCGGCCTTGAGGACCACCCTGCCACCATGTGGGATCGTTTCCGATGCTCGCGGTTCCAATAAACAAGTCCACATCACGCATGACTTCAGAGAAGACGAGTGGCGGGACTTGCTCAAGCGCCAGCGGTTCGACATCGGTGCTTTGGGGCGCATCGATCGGATAGAAACGCAACTGCTCCGTGGCGAGGCGCAGGAAAACACCGTGCTCGTTTGTGTCCGCGCCGTCGGCGCCATAATCGTGACCGATGCCCTCAACCCGGAACTCCACGCGCAAACCCCACTGCGGTAAGTGGAGCGACGGCGGAGGGACTTCAGTGTTGACCATTCGCCGCAGCGGGTTCTTCCAACCGCACGCGATGCACACCGCATTGAACTGATGCTGTTTGAGTACGTGTGCCGCAAAGCGAGTTGAATAGGTGCTACGGGCCTGTCGTTCCTCTTCAGTGAGCCGATAGATTTCGCGGTGAGCTTGCTTGAAGGGCTGTTGGATTTGTTGTGCTTCGAGCCACTCGCGCCACGCGGCGATCTCGCCAGCGTGTTTGCCGATGGGATGCCAAAGTCGCACGGTGGCGCCGGTATTTTCCATGGCCACACGTTTCAGTTCGATATCGACCAGTTGGCCTTCGCGCCAAATAGCGGTGGTGGTGTAATCCTCCGCCGTGAATTCCCACAGAAGTCGCCGCGCAAGCGTGCCGACGAGCGGGTGATCAAGGTAGCGTTCGCGCCAGACGCTGATCGGCCAGCCGGCCCCTGCTGGCCGGTGCAGGAAGAGGCGGTCGATGCGATCGCGTTGCGCCGGCAGCATCTTCTGAATGTCGGCGATTGATGCTTCGAGGTCTTTCAACTCCTGGGGATGGTTCGTCTTGATCCTGATGGGTACGCTTCGCTGCGGAGCACCTTCCGGCTTGAGCCAGGTAAGTGCTGTCGAATGCGTGCCGGTAATGTCGAGTCGCGCGGTGAAATTGCCGATCTTTTCTTCGCACAGGCCGACATCAGTCAGTCCATAAGTGGGCACCGACATTTCATCCAATTCCTCGCGTGAGAGGCCGGAACGCTTGGCCGTGAGAGCGAATGCCTTCTCAATCGATTTTTGCGCTGATGCCAATTTGACTCTAGCTCGCAGCAATGCCAGTTGGCCCAGGGCCAGCGGATCGTCGATCTGGCCGAGTGCATAGATGCCCGCATTTCCCACCTTCGCGGCGCGCGAGCCCAGTCCCCGGATTTTTCGGAAGGCTGAGAAACAAACTTTGCCGATCGCTCGGATGAGTTCCGGCCGCGCCACTGTGGGGCACAGCCAAAGAAGACCGCGCAGCACGGCTGCATTCAATTCGTGCATGCGCATTCGTTCATCGGCGTCTTCCCATGACAGGCTGAGTGTTGGGCGAACACGGCCTTCGGTGCTGCGCAGAAACCACGAGATGACAGAGGACGCAAAGCGTTCGCTGCCAACCGCATCCAGGAGCGGCAGGCCGGTTTTCAACCACTTTGCGCTCGGCCGGGCGGAGGTCGCCAGATGACAATGTTTCAGCAGATTGAACCAATGCTCGCGATAATCAGGCGCTCCGCCGTCGAGTTGTTGCAAGGCCTCCACCGCCCAACCTTCGCAAGGAACCAGCACCAGCCAGGGACCTTTTCCAATTAATTCATCGATGGATGATTCGAGCCATTGGTCTTCCGGGTACTTGAGCAAATCTGTTCGATGATCCAGCGCCATTTCGATTTGAGCCGGGCGGTAATGCACGTCGGCGAATTGCCCGCGCACGGCGGTCAAGAGGCGCCGCCATTCCTCGGGAAGCGGTGCGCCGGGCGGGCGAGTCTGGCGAATCCATTCGAGGGCCCGCTCAAGGACGGGCATCGCGTAACAGTTAAATCGATATGCCGCAAACCATTCCAGCAGCGGCGTTATAAGCTGCTCCACCTCGATGCCGCGGCCGAATAGAATCGAGATCGCTTCTGCCGACGCGCCGTAATCGAAAAACCCTGCGGCGCCGTCATTCGGCTGTGGATTCAATCTCGCGTGATACGCAAAACTCCTTTCGATCAAAGCAAAACAATACCGCGTCCCTTGCACCGGCTCCGTGGCGCACATGCGCGCCAGAACCGGGTTTTGCCGAATGTCAGAGGCGCGCTGGACCGCCCCAGCGCTGCCGATCAAGTCGGAAATGGTCTCGTGCTCCTGCCGAAGATCGGAAGTAAGCAGGAGGGGGTAACCATCCGGTTCAAGGATAGTTACTCCGCCCAAACTTTCCTGAGCCCCGCCGGCCAGGAATGTTCGCATCTGTTCAAACGCCATAGCGCTACCGCACCCCCTGACAGCAGCTAATGGGCCTATTCTTCGGTTTCTAACGATGCAATTTTGTCGTCCGGGGTCAGGCCGAAGGTGTAGAAACGCGCACCTTTAGCGGTCGCCAGGCGATAGGAGGCAAGGCGGGTTATATTGGTGTTCCCCGATTGCGTATTTTCGCTAGTCACGAAGGTGAAGGACTTTTTGTCCTTAATATCATCGACGATGTTCCCGTGGCGCCGACGAGAGCGGCTGAAATCTCTGCGGAATTCGTCGGTCAGCATTTCAGATTCCTTTGTTTCGGCCAATTCGGCGAGGCATTTTTCAAGACGCTTGGTCAGTTCCGGCTTTAAATCGGGCTTCGGATCGAGAGTGGCAAGCGTGATCCCATTGACATATTGACCGGCGACGGCCCGCGCGATCGTCTCGGGACTGCTGCCGGCATTCATGAGGACGATGACTGTCAGTTTGTCATCCAGTAGCCGCAGGATGTAAGTGGAAAAGCCGTGAATACCGCCACCGTGGGCCACATAGCGATGCCCGCGGATGTCGCCGGTCTGCCAGCCGTAGCCGTATGGTGTCGTCTTGCCGTCATTAAGCTTCGTTGGGGTCCACATTTCCTGGCGATCCGATGTAGGTAGAAGCTTGTCGGTATAAAGCGCTGCGTCCCACTTTACGAGGTCAAGGACAGTTCCAACCAGCGCGCCGGCGGAAAATGGTTGCGTGGGACTAACAAATTCCGAGCGCCACAGACTATTACTGCGATTGTCATAACCCGTCGCGCGATCGGGGATAATTTCGAACTGGTGATTTACGCGCGCGGTTGTCATTCCGATGGGTTTGAATATGCGTTCGGCGAGAAATTCGCCATAGGATTTGCCAGAAACTTTTTCGATCACGAGGCCGAGCAGGTAATAACCGGTGTTGTTGTAGTTCCACTTGTCCCCGGGTTCGAATTCGAGCGGCAGGTCACGGACGAGGCCGATGAGTTCGTCAGGTTTGTAGTCTTTGCGGATCGTGCCAAAAAAATTAGGCACGCTCGTGTAGCTCTTGATTCCCGATGTGTGGTTCAGCAGATGGCGGATGGTGACCTTGCTCCAGGCCTCAGGTGCGTCCGGGTAATGTTTTGCAATCGGATCGTCGAGGCGCAACTTGCCGTCGCGGGCGAGAAGCATAATCGCTTCGGCAGTGAACTGTTTGCTCACGGACGCCCATTGATAAACGGTGCGCACAGTCGCCGGCACGTTAAGCTCGACATCGGCGAGTCCGTACCCCTTGGCGCGCTCGATCTGGCCGTCGCGAGCGACCGCCAGCGACAGCCCTGGGACGTTGCGCTGCTTAAGCTGGCTTTCAATATAGCGATCCAGTGCATCTGGAATCGCGAAGGCGGCGGATGAAACGAAGAGGAAGCAGGCGATCAAAGTTTTCATAATTTACGAGAACCCGAGTGTAGAACGTTTTGTTGCGTCGAGAAGTTCGAAATTTTTTAGGTTAAGTCGAGGAAGGCCTCATGCTTCGACTGACGACAATGATCATTGCGGGTTCAGGAGGATGGTGGCGATCCCTGGGCTGGGGAGATGGATGCGGAGTTCACCCGCGGTGACTTTATGGTCGACCGAATCGCGGAAATTGATTTGGACTCGGCAAGTGGAAAGGTCGCGACCGGAGGACCGGACGATGATGTCGCGAGCGGGGTGTTTGAAGTTGCTGATGAGGATAAGAGAATCGGAGGCCGCGGCGGCGAGCTCACCGGGGACGTTGCCACGGATTGAGGCGCGAGGGCGTCGCGCGATACGGGAGAAGGCTTCGATGGCGTGGTAATTGGGTTGGGCAACACCGAATTCGTTAAAGAGGCCGAATGCGCCAAGTTCCCCGTGAAAGAGATTGCACATGTCCACCGGCGCATCCTGCAGTTCGATGAGGGCAGCGAGGATGAAGGCTGCGCCCGGACTGCCGGACATGGCATGGAAATACTGTTCGCGTGCGGCGGGAGCGGCTTTGCGAGACGCGCCATTCCACGAGTTTCCGGGAAGGTAGTTCCATTCGTTGAGGTGGCTTTCTGTGTTGATGAATCCGTAGTGATCGAGCAATCGGCGGAGGGCGCGCGCGCGAGCCGTGAGTTCAGCGGGATTATCGGTATAGCAATGC
>DATENK010000288.1:0-2960 GCA_035275085.1 Verrucomicrobiia bacterium
AGACCGACCTCGTAGCTCCGAGACGCAGAACCCGGAGCGTCGTCTCCAGCGCCAAGTCTGACCGAAAGAATGAGACGAGCAGGGCAACTTAAAAGGACTGCTAGGAGAACGTACGGACTCACTCCCGTCTTGGGGAATGCGACGGGGCCTTTATCGCCAAAAGCGCAACCGGCCGGAAATGCCCGGGGACCAAAAGGGCTAGTTGTTCTGCGTGGCCAAGTGATGCCGGGCAAACCGTAAAACGAGGAATTTCTGATGTAAGCCCCAGGGAAGGCGTCGACCTCACGTCCATTTCCCTTCCAGCAAATCATGAGGTGGATGTCATCGAAGAAGCGCGAGTATTCTCCTCCTTTCGCGAACGGTGCCCAATCAGAAGTAAGTCCAATGGTTACAACTGGTATCTCCCACGCTAATCGGAGGAAACGGAAGTCGTCTGCCGTGGCTGTTCCTTGTTTAACTTCGGCAGCTCTAACGCCGATGGAATTCTCAGGACCGTAAAGGGCAATTAAACGCTTGGACATCCAGTAGCCGTAAGCGCTCGTCGGAAGGGCAGCAAAGTCCTGTTGTGATGCAACGAATACCGTCTCATGTCGATGGCCAAGGTTCGCCGACGTGAGTGCCTGAAGCAATGCTGCCTCCTTTGACTTCGTCTTAAGTAACCGGACCCAGAGTGCCCTTCCGTCAATCCGCAAATTGCGATCAATGATCGCAGCGGCAGTCTCAACCTGTGCGTCTAGAACGAACGAGCCGAGATCAGCAGCGACCTCAATGCAACCCAGTTTGCCAAAGACATTTTTTCGAAACGCTTCAAATGTTGGAAGGCCAAGCCAAGTTCGGTTTGTGATTGCACCTACCTTGCCTCGTGAGCCAGCTAGGAGCAAAGCTCGTTCGTAGAACATCGAAAAGAAGTCACCGACGGTTTCAGCATAGTTTCGCTGAAGATAATTTTCACAGGTCTCAGGTCGCTCGCCAAATGGAGGGTTCATTCCAACGACGTCGTAATGTTTGCGGCAGATGTCGATGAAGGCGAAGCCGCGGGCAGTGTCTTCGGCGAAGAGGCGACGCTGGAAGCTGCCGCCATTTTCAACGTGTTCGGCGTAATGACGGAGCGCGGCGTAGATGCGTTGTTCGAGTTGTTCCCAGAATTGCTCCGTCGTGATTTTTGATGAGGGCAGGAGTGGAGCCGCGGATAATTCCTGTTGGGCACCGCCGCGGTTGTCCAGTTTGGCAATCTGTGCTGGATCGAAGAATTCGGGGCGTTCACGGCCAGCTTGCCATTGCTGGCGGGCGCCCTCGATAGCGGTTTTGATTTCTTCTTCGATCTTGAGCAGGGAACCGGCTTCGCCGGCCAGTTGCATTTTGTCGAAGATCGTTTGGAGCAGCCGGAGGAAAATTGGACGCTCTTCGATGGGGAATTCGCGCTCGACGAACTCCTTCATCAATTCCTTTTCGCCGGGCATCGGTTCGGCGCAGACGATATTGGACCGCTTGATGGTTGGGCGTTCGGCGTGTTTGAGATTCAAGCGCTGCCACGATTTCTGCGCGCGCAACCAGAGGGACAGGCCGGCGATCTGCGCACAGCGGGGATCGATGTCAATGCCGTGGAGATTATATTCAATGGTCAGGCGAGGAACCTGGCGCAGGAATTCCTCTTTCGATCGGATGGTTGGATGAATGGATGAATGGATCGATTTGCCTGAAGACGTGGGAAGGCTGGCCTCAGATATGAGGTCGCAGAATTCGGAAAAGGACTCGTCTGCTCCGGGCGGGATCTCACCCGATTTCGCGAGGTCCCAGGCTTCTTCGTAGATGACCTCGAAGAGGTCGAAGGCGTAGAGACCGAAGTGCATGGAGCCACAGGCAGGATCGAGCATGAGGATCGTTCGCGGATCTTTCAAAGGGCGGTGTGGGATGTAGACGGGCTGCTTGAGCAACTCTTCCTGCGAGAGATTGTCCTGCTTCGGCTGTTCCGGAGCGGTTTCGCCTTCCTTCAGGAAAATTTCATTCGGTCGGCGGACCAGATACCGGCACTGCTCTTTGAGCCTGGTTTCACCGCCGGTCATTTCATACCAGATGCGGCCGAGGGTGTTGTCGGTAAGGAACTCAACAACGTAACGCGGCGTGAAAAACTGGTTTCGCACGGCCAACTCGCGGCTGTTGCGCGGCGCCGCGGATTCGTCACGCATTTTTCTCCGCTCAGCGGGATCATTCCAATACTGGTAAATCCAACCGATGGTCTCATCCGCCTGCCACAAGCGCGCGAAGTCGTCCGGACCGAGCTTCTCACGCGCGGCAGTCGCGCCGGCGCCGTTCAACTCCGCGAGGATAGCCTGGAGGGCATCCTGACGCGGAAAGAGCAGACCCATGGGACTGAACCGGTCAAACAACATCCCCAACTCGCTCGCCAATTCGTCGAAGAGGCGCTCCAGGTATGTCATGTAGGTCTCGTACGTATTCCCTAAGGCATTGCCAGCGGATTGGCGGAAAAGCTGAAATCCTTCCGAGTTGAATCCCTGGCGCACGCATTCAATCAGCAGGCCGCGTTCTTCAGAGAGCCGGAGAGCAGCGAGCCGATTGAGGACCGTGAACGCCTGCTCGCGGATCACGCGCTGGACTGACTCGGCGGCGGTCGTGGCGGATTTCGTTCCTGTGTTCGGGTGACCTGCCTGCAAATGCGCAATACGTTCGCGCAACAGGCGACCGACCTCGCGTTGTTCGTCGGTGAGATGCGTCAACCTGGCGAGGTCCGCAATGGCTCCGGTGGGCTGAATCCCGAAAAGCTCCTGCAATTGCATGGTGAACTCCGCGTCGAGGAGACGCCTGCACTCCGACACCAGGTTCTGGAGCAAGTTGCGTGTCTTGTGGTCAAAGGCCATACCGCCTCACTCGAAGTCGAGTTCCACGCCTGTGCCGCGTTCGTGCGCATCCTTCAGCTCATCGATAACCGGCGGCAGCTCGGC
>DATENK010000289.1:0-3737 GCA_035275085.1 Verrucomicrobiia bacterium
CAGGGAGTTTCGTTACTTCCTGGCGGCTCTTGCTGGGTGTTTCGAAACGGGGAGTCCGTACGGAAGGACTCTTATTTTTCTCGGCAGTCGTGGGAGTTGCAGGAACCCCTGAAGGACGAAGCCTTTTACGACAAATTAAAGGAACTACTGACGCGGATCGTGCCCCGGTATCTGACTGCTGCCGCGAAAATTGGGATTTCACTCACGGGTGGATTGGACAGCCGCATAATGTTGGCGGCTGCATCGGGCGAGAGCCGGAAGTTGCCATGTTATACCTTTAGCGGCATGTACCGCGAATGCGCCGATGCGCTGCTGGCGCGTGAACTGGCGACAGTATGCGGCTTACCGCACGAGATTATCAGAATCGACCACGGGTTCCTGGCAGAGTTCCCGAAGCTGGCTAGGCGCGCTGTATACTTCTCGGATGGGGCGATGGACGTAACTGGCTCGGTCGAGCTATACGCGAACCGCTTTGCGCGGGAGATTGCGCCCATCCGCGTGACCGGCAATTACGGTTCAGAAATCCTGCGTGCGAACATAGCGTTTGGTCCGCGCGAATGGGGAATGGATGTTTTGAGCCCTGATCTAAGGTCAATGATGGACGTTGCTGCACAGACCTATGCGGAAGAGGCCCGCGGTCATCGGCTGTCATTCATCGCCTTCAAACAAGTTCCATGGCATCATTGCTCGCGCTTGTCGCTGGAACAATGCCAATTGACGCCGCGCTCGCCCTTTCTGGACAACGATCTCGTTGAACTAAGTTATCGCGCTTCCCCGGCCATGACCGCCAGCAGCAAGCCCATGCTGCGCTTTATCGCAGAGAGCAACGCGGCATTGGGCAGAATTCCAACGGATCGCGGGTTAACTTATCCATCGCCGCCTGCCTTGAGTCAGGCGCGCCGCCTTTGCCGGGCGCTGAGCATCAAGGCCGAAAACGCTTTTGACAGCAACATGCCCCAATGGCTGGCTTCGCTGAATCGTACGTTGCAACTCGAAAAGAATTTCGTAGGGCGAAACCGCTTCTATCATTTTCGACCCTGGTTCCGAGACGAGCTGGCGGACTCTGTTAAGGAAGTCCTGCTCGATCAGCGAACCTTGAAGCGACCCTATTTGTCGCGTCCTGGAGTGGAGAAGATCGTGCGCAACCACACTGAGGGGCGCGAGAATCGCACTTTTGAGATAACCAAACTGTTAACGGCCGAGTTGCTACAGTGCGAGCTGATCGAACGAAATTGGGACGCAGCGTGAATCCCCCCGAGGCTCATATCAGCGTGTGCGTGTGCACTTATAAGCGGCCGGAGCTGCTCGGCAAGTTGTTACGTGAGCTTGAACATCAGGAGACGAACGGGCGGTTTACGTACTCGGTCGTAATTGCGGATAATGACGCGAAAGAATCTGCCCGGGGTGCAGTCGAGCAATTTGCGCGCGGATCGCGTTTAGGCATAACTTATTGTGTCGAGCCGGAACAAAACATTGCGCTCGCGCGCAACAGGGTTATCCAAAATGCTAAAGGCGATTGGTTAGCGTTCATCGATGACGACGAATTTCCATGCAAGGACTGGCTGCTCCGGCTGTTCGAAGCGTGCCATAAGTATCAAGTAAGCGGAGTGCTGGGTCCCGTTCTCCCGTTTTTTGAGCAGGAACCGCCGCGGTGGATCATTAAAGGACGATTTTACGATCGGCCCACGCATGACACAGGGTTCATGATCGATTGGAATGAAGGGCGAACTGGCAATGTGCTTCTTCGGCGCAGCGTGTTGGATGGCATTGAGGGACCATTCCGGCCCGAATTTGGCAGCGGCGGCGAAGACCGCGACCTGTTCAAACGTCTTTTCGCCACGGGCCACCGATTTGTATGGTGCAACGAGGCCGCGGCTTACGAGGTGGTCCCGCAGGTGCGTTGGAAACGCTCTTTTATGCTAAGACGTGCATTGCTTCGGGGGAAAGTGTCCCTGACCAATCGCGCTTCAGCGCCGGTTGAACTATCGAAATCGTTACTGGCGATTCCCGCGTATACCGTAGCTTTACCTTTCCTGCTTGCGCTCGGGCAACACGCATTCATGCGTTATCTGATCCGATTATGCGATCATCTGGGGCGCGTGCTGGCTTTCGTTGGGATTAATCCAGTGAAGGAAAAGTACGTCATCGAATAGTTAATGGAGTCGTGCGACAAAATTATTGGTCCTGAAGATCGCGTTCTGGTTACGGGGGCCTCGGGTTTCATTGGCGAGCGTGTTGTCGAAAGCCTGCTTCGTCATGGCCATCGGAATATACGATGCCTGGTACGCCCATCAGGGAACAAAACGAAGCTGGAAGCGTTGTCGGCCCGGATTGAAATCATGTCGGGCAATCTTCTTTCGCGCGACCATTGCGCTCGGGCAGCCGACGGAGTTGCGGTGATTTATCATCTGGCGGCGGCAACGGGGGTGGATTCGTTCCCTGACGCGTTTATGAATTCCGTCGTCACAACGCGAAATCTCCTGGATGCCGTTGTGAAGGGGCAGGCTGCGCGTCGGTTCGTTAACGTCAGTTCTTTTACGGTTTACCAGAATCGAAACAATCCGAGCGGGAAGTTGCTCGATGAAACATCTCCGCTGGAAGAACATGCGCATCTTCGCGGCGATCCGTACTGTTATGCGAAGGTAAAGCAGGAGGAAATCGTAAAGGAATACGGTCAAAAGTTTGGAGTGCCTTACGTGATTCTTAGACCCGGCGTGGTATATGGTCCGGGCAAGAAGCAACTCGTGGGGCGGGTCGGCCTGGGAACGTTCGGCGTCTTTTTGCATTTAGGGGGCAGTAATCGTATTCCCCTGACTTACGTTGATAATTGCGCCGATGCCATCGTGCTCGCCGGAACTCGCAAGGGGATTGATGGCGAAGCATTCAATATCGTGGACGACGATTTGCCGACGAGTCGCCAGGTGCTTCGAATGTACAAGCGGCAAGTGAAGCGTTTTAATTCAGTCTACGTCCCTCGTGTCGTGAGTTACACCTTATTTGCACTGTGGGAAAGGTATTCCAATCGTTCTCAACGCCAATTACCGCCCGTATTCAATCGCCTGACCTGGCATGCGTACTGGAAAGGGAGCGAGTACAGCAATGATAAGCTCAAGCGTCTAGTTGGTTGGACGCCGCAGATCCCGACAGCCGAAGGTTTGAGACGTTACATCGAAGGATGCCGTGCGGGGATGCAACATGCTTAAGATCGGAATTATAGGCTGCGGGAAAATTGCGGATGCCCATGCGTCTGAAATCCGGCGTATCGGTGGATGTAAAATTGCAGGCGTATGCGATCGGGAAGAATTGATGGCCAAGCAACTCGCCGAACGCTTCGGGGCAGATCATTATTTCTCGGAGCCTGCTGAATTGCTGGACAAGTGCCGCCCCGACGTGGTGCACATCACCACGCCCCCACAGAGCCATTGCCCGCTTGGCACGATGTGTCTGGATGCGGGCAGTCATATTTACATTGAAAAGCCGTTTTCGTTGACGGCCCCGGAGGCCGAACATCTCTTACAGTACGCAGAGGACAAAGGGTTGAAAGTGACCGTCGGCCACGATGCGCAGTTCAGTCATGTGACCCGGCGGCTCCGGAACGAGATCGCAAATGGCTACCTGGGCGGTCCTCCCGTCCATATGGAAAGCTATTACTGCTATAACATCAGCGCCGATGGATATGCCAAGGCTCTGCTGGCGGACCCGCAACATTGGGTCCGCAAATTGCCCGGGCAGCTTTT
>DATENK010000290.1:0-4637 GCA_035275085.1 Verrucomicrobiia bacterium
GCGTCGACCGTTCACCTGGCATGTCGTCGGTTGAGAGCTGTTGCAGAAAGCCGGTAACGCCCCAAAAGGCGATCGGCAGCAGTGCGTAAAGAAGCGACGGGCTGAAGAAGCCCTTCGGTGAACTTACGTTCAGCAGGTAAATAGCTGCAAGGGAGAGGACGATCCCGCCGAGCTGAACCCGGTTCAGGCGTTCGCGCAACAGCAACACCGCCAGCACGATCGTGACCAGCGGATACATCGCGGTAAGGGGCACCACCGTGGCCGCTTTTTCGCCGCGGTTGAGGGCATGATAATATGTGACATTTCCAAGGCAGCTCAGCATCCCGGCAGCGAGGGCGACTGCCGTGCCTTTTCGAGGTTTACGCGCGAGTTGTTTTTTCCCGAGGAACGGAACCACAGCAATGATCGGCAACATGCCGAGTGTGCTGAGCGCCTGGCTTTGCGCCGGCGAGAGGGCGTCGCCGATCGCTCGCGCGAGGATGGCCCAAATGCCCCAGGAGATCAGAGCGAGCAACGACCATGCGAACCAGGCACGCACAGTAGGATTATTGCCGCTGGGCACGGCAAAGCAACGCGAGATTGGGGACAAAGGTTGCAAAAAATGCTGAAACTGCTTTATTAAGCGCCTGGGCCGGCGTGGCGAAATGGCAGACGCGATGGACTCAAAATCCATTGGCCGCAAGGCTGTGGGGGTTCAAGTCCCTCCGCCGGCACCATCCATCAGTGGCTGAACACTTAGCCGAAGCGGTCTTGGCTGATTCAGGACCCCTGCGGCACCCCGACGTCCTGCCTCAACTCTGAATTCATCTTGATCGTGTCCGGAAGCTTGCCATCAACGTAAGGGAATTCGCAACGGCAGGCGGGACAAGTTTGCGTAGTGTAATCCCAGTCGGCGTGGCAGTTGGGACAACAGAGTGGGCGATCGAAGTTCGTCGGCTGCGCCGCGTCGCCCTTGCGGATAGCAGAAACAAAAAGATAAGTGCCTGCATTCGGAGCGATATAGCCGGCGACCTTGTTGGCAAGTCGATTCATGGGCCGCAATAATGCTGTCGGGAGCGGCACTTTCTTGGTGAGCTGATGAAACCCATAGAGGAAGCCGAACGTTCGTTTCTGGATGATATTGAAATCGGGTCTGAGCACTCGTTCGACCTCAGTCACGCCCCAAAAGGAAAAATGGCCTTCGTGCACCACCTTACGACCGAGCCAATGTTTGAGGCGGGCAGGGAATTTTTGAGCGTTCTCCATGGAGATGATCATTAATCCTCCGGGAACAAGGATCCGAAAACAATTAACAAACAATTTGTCGGTATCAAAGGCATGGTCAATAACGCTGTTAAGCAGAATGAAATTGCGAGAGCGGTCCTTGACGAAGTCCAGGAACTCTCCCACACCCCGCATGACATAACGTTTGGGACGCAGGTTGAAGCGCCGCAGTTCGGAGACCGAGGGGTCCACACCGACATAGCTGGCGAGATAAGGATCAAGTTTTTCCGAAAAATCACCCCAGCCGCAGCCAATATCCAGCATGTGGACCGGATTTTTTTTAGCGAACGACCGGACCTCGTCCACGATGAACTGATGCTCCATGTCGATGGCCACTTGGGTGTTTGGAGGGTGGATGTGATCCAAATGCGAATAACCCAATTGCTCTTTGAAAAAAGCCCTTTGCTCAGGTGATATCTTCACCAGCTTAATTCTAAAGAGGCGCAAATTGAAGTCAAGCGGGACCGGCGCCATTGAGTTTTGACTTCGCGCAGGTGAATTCGTAGCATGTTTTTGTGACGAATATTGTTCCGGACCCGACTTGTCTAGAAGCGCGGGCCCTGTACATCGAGCTTTTGAAGAAATGCCTGACCTTCTGGTTGTGGGAGGGCGCCGATGGAAGCATTCAATGGAACAAACCAACATTGGTGCAACGAGCGGTCGGTAAGGCAGCGAAGGTGATCAAAGGCGATTTCGCCAAAGGGCCGCGCCTCAGTACGCAGGAGTTGAGGTTGCAGGGAAGGGATTGGCCGCTGCTGGCGCACACGATGATCGGCCTAAAGCGAATGGATAATTTACAATTTTGTGTTGAGGAAGTCATCAAAAACAACGTCCCCGGCGATCTAATCGAGACTGGCGTATGGCGTGGAGGAGCAACGATTTTCATGCGCGGTATCCTGAAGGCTTATGGCGTAGCCGATCGCCGCGTGTGGGTCGCCGATTCTTTCGAAGGTCTTCCCCGGCCCAATGAGGAAAAGTATGCGGCGGATCAAGATGATAAGCATTACACGATGACGTTCCTCGCGGTCAGCATGGAGGAAGTGAAAAGCAATTTTTCAAGATATGGGCTGCTGGACGACCAGGTCTGCTTTTTGAAAGGCTGGTTTAAAGACACTTTGCCCACGGCGCCGACAAACCAATTGGCGGTTGCGCGCCTGGATGGTGACATGTACGAGTCTACCATGGACGCTCTGGTGAGCCTCTACCCGAAGCTGTCGGTCGGCGGTTATCTGATCGTGGACGATTATGGAGCGGTGCCGGCCTGCCGCCAGGCGGTGGAGGATTACCGGAGTAAAATGGGCATTAAAGAGCCCATTCAGGACATTGATGGGCTTGGGGCGTTTTGGCAGCGACTGCAGTGAGGCTTGAACGAGATTTGCGCCGTCTTGTCCCAAATCAATGCGCATGAGCCCCGCACAAGTCGGTAACCGCCGCAGTGGTGGAGCGGGCTTCTTTCTTGCATGATGCCGGCGGCCGTAATCAAGACTCCTGCCTTGAAGCGCTTTTGGGCACGCGCGCGCGCCTCCGCGCTTTTCTACGGCGCGATGGCGACGGCCGTGCGGATCGGCTCAAATTTGCTGCTGCTTCCCCTGCTGCTCCAAATCCTTTCTCCACCGGAACTGGCCGTCTGGTACATCTTTGTCGCGCTTGGTGCCCTTGCGAATCTCGCTGACTTCGGTTTCGGTGCCGCGGTCACGCGCGTCTATAGCTTTTTGTGGGCCGGTGCGGACGATTTCCAAACGGAAGGCCTGGGCTCGCCGCCGCAGGACCAGACGCCAAATTATTCGAAGATCCAGGAGTTTCACGCGGCGGTGCGCGTGGTTTACTTGCGCGTCGCGCTGGTCGGGATCGGCCTGCTGGTAGTGATTGGGACGTTGTGTTTGCTCCGCCCGATGCGCGCGATCGCAAATCCAACCGGCGGCTGGTTCTGTTGGGCGGCCTTTATCGTCTCGACCGGCTACGGTCTCGGTACAAACTACTGGGTGCTGGCCTGTCAGGGTATTAATCGCGTGCGAGAGTTGCAGTTTACGCAGTTGGTCAGTGGATTGGCTTACGTCGCAGCCGCAGCAATCTTTCTGGTTGCCGGTTGGGGATTGTTCGCGATGGTGGTGGCGATCGCGCTACGAAGCTTGATGAGCAGGGAAATGTGCCGACGGGTGTACGTTCGAGCAGTTCCGCAAGTCTCTCAAGCTGCTCAGCAAGCGTTAAATTCGATGATTCAACGCATCTGGCCGAATGCCTGTAAGTTCGGCATCCTTTCGCTCGGCGGTTATTTGACGCAGCAGTCGCAGGTCCTGGTGTGCAGTCATTTTTTTGGACCTGAAACCACCGCTTCCTACGGGCTGACAAATCAACTCGCGACATTTATCGCCGGTTTTTCGACCCTCTGGCTCGCCGTGAAGTGGCCCGAGATAACCATGCTGCGCACGCAAGGCAGGTTGCAAGAGATGGGTATTTTGTTTGCCCGGCGTCTAGCCGCGACGATCCTGAGTTTTGCGGTTATAGCTGTGCTTCTGATCGCGACCGGCAACACATTGCTCGAGTGGAAAGGAACGCAAACCCGGATGCTTCCGACGGCGTTCGTGGCGGTTTTTATGCTAAATTATTTGCAGCAGTTATTTTATGGGCAGTTCGGGATGTTGACTTTCACGGAGAACGTCGTGCCATTTGTTAAACTCAGCATTTTTACCGGAATTGGTTCCGTCGTTCTGGGTGCCTTCCTGGCCTGGTGGGCCGGGCTTTGGGGATTGATCGCAGCGCCATTGATCGCGACGGCGAGCACTTGCTTATGGTACGTGACGTGGCGCGGTTTCCAGCGACAGCCTTTGACCGTTCGCGAATTTGCGCGCGCCGGATTGTTGGGACACGTATGACCGCTTTGCCCCCGCTCACGCCGGATCAATTGACCATCGCCGTGACGGTGTACAGCCGCCGTGAGTATGTGAAGCGTGCGGTCACCAGCGCGTTGGGCCAGACCCTGCCGGTTCGGGTGATGGTAGTGGAGGATTGCGGCCCGGATGCAACATTGCAGGATTATGTCAAAGCTGAGTTTGGCGATCGCATTCAGTATATGCGCAATCCGAAACGGCGCGGCCTGTTCGACAACTGGAATGCATGTGTGGATTATTGCCGAACACCGTGGCTATCCATCCTCCACGATGACGATTATCTCGCGCCGAATTGCGTGGAAAGCATGGTCGCCCTCGCTCGGCAGCAGCCCGGCTGTGCGCTTTATTACGGCCACTACAAAGTGGCGGACGAGACTGGCGCCTTCAGGCCGGAGTTGGGTGTCGCGCCAATTGCCACTGACACGCAACAGATTACTTTACACGATGTGTATCGCGCGACGCCGATTGCGTTTGCCGGCACGGTTT
>DATENK010000291.1:0-3749 GCA_035275085.1 Verrucomicrobiia bacterium
AGGCAGGTTGGCATCAGGTCAATCACGTGTCCGGGTTGTTGTTCGAGCTTGCCGCGGCGAGACGTAGGAATGCCTGACCCCCAATGCACGATGAGTGGAGTGCTAATGCCGCCCTCGTGCACCCAGTGTTTATATTCGCGAAAGGGCGTGTTGGACACGTTCGCCCAACCCTGGCCGTAAGCGATGTAAGTATCTCCGGCGCCGGGCAGAACTTTTCGGCCCATCAACACCGGGAAGCCGTCCCTGGTTTGTCGCGGCACGCTGCCGGGCGGCAGCAGCACGTCAGCGGCCAGCGGCGGCAACGTGGGCCGGTCTGCGCGTGGGAGTTCAGGGTGCACTTTGGTGCCTGCGCGTCCCATCGGTTCGGCGCAACCGCCGTTATCTTGCAGATAAAAGATGACGGTATTCTCGAGTTGTCCGGTTTCTTTCAACTCCGCTACGATGCGGCCGATACCCTGGTCCATGCGCTCCACCATTGCCGCATATACTTCCATGCACGCGGCTTCCCAGGTTTTGTCCGGCACCTTCGCCCAATCGCCTACGAGGTTCGCGGGTTGCCAGCGGCGATCCATGAACCCCAACTCTTTCAAACGCCGAAGGCGGGCGGTCTGCACGGGAGCGTAGCCGCCGTCGTATTTGCCACGGTAACGCTCAATATCTTCGGCGGGGGCGTGCATAGGCCAGTGCGCAGCCGTGTAGGCGACATACATGAAAAATGGTTTGTTGCTATGCGCCTTGCGATGGTCCGCGATGAATCGCACGGCATGATCGGAAATCGCGTCGGTATAGTAGTATCGCCGCGGACGGTATTCAGGATCGGCAAACGGGGAGATGGGGGTGTTGTCGCGCGTGAGTGTCGATGGATCGAAATAACTTCCGCCGCCATGAATGGTTCCATAATAGCGGTCGAAGCCTCGCTGCAACGGCCAGTTGTGTTTTGGTCCCTCAGGTTGGATATGGCGCGTCACGTGCCATTTGCCGACTGCGTAAGTATGATAACCGGCGTTCTTGAGCGCTTCGGCAATTGTTGGGCGGTCCCGCCGCAAGTCACCGCGGTAGCCATCGTGGCCGCGGTCGGCCATCATATGCCCGATGCCCGCCTGGTGCGAATACAAACCCGTCAACAGGGCTGCGCGTGTTGGACAACAGCGCGCGGTGTTATAGAACTGCGTGAAACGAAGCCCGTTCGCGGCAAGCGCGTCGAGGTTCGGCGTCCGCAACTCACCACCATAGCAACCGATGTCCGAATAGCCCATGTCATCGGACATTATGAGGATGATGTTTGGCGCTGCCCGGGCGGCAACAGCCAGGGCGTAGACGACCCAAATAATCAGAGTTCGCACGTCCTTTGTTCTGCCGCCAACCGTTCTCACTGTCGAGCCTGAGATGCTAGCCGTGGTCCACGTGAGGGCGTTCAATTGCGTAGTACGCGGATATCGCGTACTTAATGCGAGTTTGGACTGAGAAGCTTGTATGAAGTCCATGCGGCCATCGACCTGGTTCCAGCGGTCGCTGGTTGACGAAGAACAACTGCCCAAAAAGAATTAGCCTTGGTCACCTCCAAAAAATGAAGGGAGGCATATCCTCACACTTTCGAAAGTGTGAGGATACCCAACTTCGCGTCAGTTCCCCATTTCCAGCCGAAGCCTGAGCATATTGATGCGTACTCCGCGTTTCTTCTCCGTGTCTCCGTGGTAAATCCCTTCCCCGCCTTTTTTAGTGGACAGCGGGATAATAACCGCTATTTTTGTCGCCGGTATGACTGCGGTCACCCAGTGTGGCTTGGGCAACCTTGATCCAGCGCTGCTGCGCACAAGCCTGCCCTCAGCCGGAGCCCGGAACCCCAAAACCTGAGATTCCCAACGCCTATTAGCGCATGAAATTTCTCAAGCTCCTTAAGGTTTGCCCGAGGAACCAGCCCGCCTTCCCGACCCACGAGGACCTAGGAGGATCATAAAAACGTAAAAACCGCTTCCCCATCGGTGTTAATCCGTGCGTATCCCCGGTTGATTTCCGGACCAGACGGGACCTATCGGGCGTTGTCGGGACCTGAAAAATATGGAAATCGAGTTTCCTTCTCCGTGCTCTCGGTGGCCTCCTGTGTCCTCCGTGTTAAGCCTCTTCGCCGCGTTCCTTTCCAACCTAATCGCAGCTGCTCCGAAAAATTTGAAAGCCCTCGCCATGCCGTACGGCCTAGTACGGGCCATTACGGCCTTGTACGGCCATAAAAATATAAAAACCCTTTCGCATCAGTGTTAATCCGTGCGCATCCGTGGTTGAAAGCATCTCTTTGATCGTTCTTTGACATCGAAGACAGATAGCGGTGGTCACCGACAACGGACGACTGACCGCGACCACCGATCACCCTTGACCTGCCTCCGCCGGGTTTTTACGTTCGTAGCATGTCTGGTCGACTGCTTGGGGCGGGAATGATGTTGCTTGCCGGTGCGCTTTGCGCCGCGGAAAACAAAGGCGTGAAAATCACCGAATCGGAGAACAAGCTGCGCGTCGAGATCAATGGCGAGCTGTTCACTGAGTACATCTTCAAGGGTGCCCCGCACGTTTATTTTTATCCAGTCATGGGACCCGGCGGCGCGCCCATCACGCGTAACTTCCCAATGAAAGAAATCGACACCGAAGAGCACGATCACCCGCATCATCGTTCGCTTTGGTATTCGCATGGCGCCGTCAACGGCATCGATTTTTGGGCTGAAACGCCTCGCGCTGGAAAAATTGTGCATGACAAATTCCTCGAAGTGAAATCGGGCGAGGAATCGGGGGTGATCCGTTCGCAGAATAAATGGATCGCCGCGGATGGAACTGTGGTCTGCACATCGGAGGAAATCTTTCGCGTCTATGCCCGGCCGCCGAATGAGCGACTCTTCGATTTCGATGTCACGTTGAAAGCGGGCGATAAGGAAGTGGTCTTTGGCGACACGAAGGAAGGCGCCATGGGCATCCGCGTCACCGAAACGATGCGCTCAAAACCAAACAAGCAAAACGCTGGCAAACCCGCCGGTCAGATTGTCCTCAGCACCGGCGTTACCGGCGACGACACCTGGGGCAAGCGCGCCGAGTGGTGCGACTATTACGGTCCGGTGCAAGGCAAAACTCTGGGCATTGCGATCTTTGACCATCCGAAAAATCCCCGGCACCCGACCTGGTGGCACGTCCGCAATTACGGCTTGTTCGCCGCGAACCCTTTCGGCCTGCACGATTTCGAAAAGAAACCCGCCGGCGCGGGAAATATGACCATCGCACCGAGCCAGAGCGTCACGTTTCACTACCGTTTTTATATGCATGAAGGCGATGACAAGCAGGGGCGCGTCGCCGAACGCTACAAAGAATACGCCGCTCAAAAGTAATTTATAATTATGAAAAACATTACCCGTCGAAACTTTCTCAAAACCACTCTCGCCACCGCCGCCGCGGTGAATGTCCCTTTTCCGTCCATCACCCAGGAGATCAGTCCCAGCGATGAAGTTCGCGTTGCCGTGATCGGCTTCCATGGCCGCGGCGGTGATCACATTTCAGGTTTCAGCAATCGGCGCGGCTCGCGGCTTACGGCTTTGTGCGACGTCGATAAGATCGTCCTCGAAGGCCAGGTGAAAAAGATGGAGGAAAAAGGCGTAAAGGTTGAGGCTTACAAGGACGTCCGCAAACTCCTCGAGAGCAAGAATGTCGACGCCGTATCGATCGCCACGCCGAATCATTGGCATTCCTTGATGGCGATTTGGGCGATCCAGGCC
>DATENK010000292.1:0-12710 GCA_035275085.1 Verrucomicrobiia bacterium
ACGACTACGTGACCATCAAGTATTCAAACGCGGGTGTGCCGCTCTGGACCAACCGTTATGACGGGCCAGCGAACTGGCAGGATTGGGCAACGGGCATCGCGGTGGACACCAGCGGCAATGTGATCGTGACGGGTACGTCGGGTCGCGTCGGTTTCGATGACAGCGTTCATAACGATTACACGACCATCAAATATTCAAGCGCCGGCGCAACACTCTGGGTCAGGCGTTTCACCTTTCCATCATACGACGATGCCTTCGCCGGGCCATTGACCATTGCTTCCAACGGCAATGTGTTCATTACCGGGACCGTCCACAATCCCGATTCCGGCACGAGGGATATCGCGACCGTGGCATACTCAAGCGCTAGCGTGCCGCTCTGGACCAATCTTTTCATCTGGCCGGGAGACGACCAACCGAGGGGCATCGCAGTAGACAGCAGAGGCGATGTTTTCGTGACCGGCTATCAGAGTGGCATGGATGCCAATTCCGGTACTGACGCTGCTACCATCGCGTATTCCGCTGCCGGTGCGTGGTTATGGAGCGGTTTTTACACCGGGCCAGCGGGCTACGCTCAAGCCAATGCCGTGGCGGTGGATGGAAATGGCAACGTATTCGTCGCGGGGTCGTCGCAAACCACAACCAACATCAGCAGCACCGATTTCGTAACGATCAAATATTCTTCGGTGAACCCGCCTCCGCCATCGCTCAGCATCCGACGCACAATGACCAACACGGTGGTGATCTCCTGGCCTTCACCGTCCACTGGCTTCGTTCTTCAGCAAAACACCAATCGATTGGGCTCCGTTAATTGGAGCAACGTCACCGCGACCGTTCAGGACAACGGCACGAACCGATTCATCATCGTGAATCCGCCCGCCGGAAACCGCTTCTACCGCCTCTTTAAACCGTGAAATAGTGTGACCGGCGCGTGGTTCAATTGCGAATTGCTACAGCGTCAGTCCTCATCAAATCTGAAAAGGCACCACGCCGCCTGCCCAATTATTTCTACCGCATGGGTCCAGCGCGTTTTACTTGCACTTTAATTGCACTCTTAACGATTTGCAGGGCCGTATCGCGGACCCGACGGGTGGATCTATTACGTAAGTGGTTGATTATCAATGGAGCGGGTGAAGGGAATCGAACCCTCGTGTTTTTTCACGTGTCAAAACTCCGCTAAAGACCACTGGCTCAATTACTTCTGTTGCGGGTTCAAGATTAGAGTTTTAAGCCCCGATCGAGTCGTCAAAACGCAAAGCAATCACAGCCCAAACCGAAAAACTCCGAGTAGCGATTGCGAGCGGCTTCGATGCCGGCGAGGAGTCGATGCCCAGCGTGCGTGCAGCCGTGCGAATGACAAGTCGCGTTATGCTGATGCTGCACCGGCACTCCGGCACGCGCGGCTTTTCGGACATCCAAGGGCGCTCCGTAACCTCCGAACACTTTCACGGGTGACCACTCCGGCAGGACTGGCAACGGCGGTGCTGCGTGTGACATGAATTCTTCGGTGGCGTGAACGATCTTGCCGCCGACGATGGTGAGCACGGATTCGATGCTTTTGATTTTTTCTTCGGGTATGGAGAGGTAATCGTCCGTGAGCGCGACAAGGTCGGCGAGTTGGCCTTCGGCGATTGCGCCTTTTTTTCCGCTCTCGCTGGAAAACCAACTGCTGCCTTGCGTATAGAGCCGCAAGGCTTCTTCGCGCGTGAGGCGGTTCTTGTCGGGATACATCGAAGCGCCGCCCACGGTCTTGCCAGTGACAAGCCAGTAGAGCGACACCCACGGGTTGTAGCTGGCCACGCGCGTCGCGTCCGTGCCTGCGCCGACGGGAATTCCAAGTTCCAGCATTCTCCGCACGGGTGGAGTTCGCTCGGCGGCTTTATTGCCATAGCGATCTATGAAGTATTCGCCCTGATACGCCATGCGATGTTGGATGGCGATGCCGCCACCGAGCGCTTTCACGCGCTCCAGGTTGCGGTCTGAAATCGTTTCGCAGTGATCGAAGAACCAGTTCAAGCCTTTGAATGGGATGTCGTGATTCACTTGCTCAAAGACGTTCAGGAAGCGAGTGATGCTCTCGTCATAGGTCGCGTGCAGGCGGAACGGCCACTTGTTCGCAGCAAGCAGCGAGACGACTTCCTTGAGTTCGCCTTCGAGCGAGGAGTTCAAGTCAGGACGCGGTTCGAGGAAATCCTCGAAGTCAGCGGCGCTAAACACGAGCATTTCGCCTGCGCCGTTGCAGCGGAGGTAGTCGTCCCCCCTGCCTGGGCCGGTCATCTTGATCCAGCGCGCAAAATCCTCCTTCTCCTGCTTGGGCTTTTGCGTGAAGAGATTGTAGGCGATGCGAAGGGTGAGTTCGCCGCGTTTATGCAATTCTTCAATGACGGCGTAGTCCTCCGGGTAATTCTGATAGCCGCCGCCTGCGTCAATGATACTCGTGAGTCCAAGCCGGTTAAGTTCGCGCATGAAGTGGCGCGTGGAATTCAATTGGTGTTCTGGCGGCAGCTTCGGGCCTTTGGCGAGCGTAGCGTAGAGAATCGTCGCGTTCGGGCGCGCAATGAGCAGGCCGGTGGGATTGCCCTGGGGGTCGCGCTGTATTTCCCCGCCCGGAGGGTTGGGTGTGTCCTTCGTGTAACCGCACGCCCGCAACGCGGCTTTGTTCAAAAGCGCGCGACAATATAGATGCAGGATGAACACCGGGGTGTCCGGCGCGGCGGCGTTGATTTCATCGAGCGTTGGCATGCGGTGTTCCGCGAATTGAAATTCACTCCAACCGCCCACCACGCGCACCCACTGCCCCGGTGGTGTGCGCTGCACTTGCTCTTTCAACATACGCAAACCATCCGCCAGTGACCGCACGCCGTCCCAACGCAGTTCCATATTGTAGTTCAATCCGCCGCGAATGACGTGCAAATGCGAGTCGTTGAGTCCGGGGATGACGCTGCGGCCCTTGAGGTCAATGACCTTCGTGTTTGGCCCGCGTTCGTAGCTTTCGGCGTCGTCCACGCCAATGACGCGACCGTCTTTAATCGCCACGTTTTTGGCTTCGGGATATTTCGGGTCGAGTGTGATGACACGTCCATTGTGAAGAATCAAATCAGCCTGTTTCTGTTTGGTGTTGATCATGGCACATCCTCCGAGGGTAACGCCGCACGCCAGGGCGCTTCCGGTCTTCAGAAACTCGCGTCGTGTGGCTTTGGTTTTCATGGTGTGACTTTTCCTTTTTGTTCCGGGTGCAGCCAGTCGTGAAGTATCCGCGTGACGAGCGGCATCACAACCCACGTCAGCAGCGCGACCATGCACGCTACGATAAGTAACGACCGTGCTGCCAAAGGCCAGTGATGAACTGCTTCACCGACGGTCCGTGACAAGACGAGGCTCGTCGGATAAACGCCAAGCAGTGTTGCGACGGCCATCTTCCATCGGGGCGGCGGTCCGCCTGGCGACCGAAACCAGGCTTCTAATCCGTGAAGCTGGCGATACACCGGGTCGCCTTCCGTCAGGGGCGTGACGCGCTCTCGCCAGTTATTGAATACTGGCGATTCATAAAAAGCATCTCGTTCCCTTTCATCGGCGAACGTGCGCAGGATGCCGAACTCGCGCGAGTCCGAACCCGGCGGCGGCACAAGCATCGTCGCGCCCAGCACGCCGCCGTGAGCAAACGAGGTTTGAAAAAACTCGCGGAGCGCCTGCTGAAATTCAGTTTCGTGGCCGGGCTTTACGCGGCGAGTGATGGCAACGTGGATTGGCATAGTCAGAATCGAAATGTGGCAATGGCGGAAACATAGTTGCCGTTGCGCTGTGTGGGCTGGGACTGCGTAACAAAATCGCCGAAGACGTAAGCAACGTAATTGACGGTGAAACTCAGATGTCGCTGCGCCTGCCACGAGAGTGAGACCGACGGGAACGTCCCTACGTAGCGTTCCCGACTCGCGCCGGGCGGCACTTGCAGATTCAACGCGACGCCGTACACGCCGTCATCAAAGCTCTCCCGCCAGACGAAATCGCAGCTCGTTGTGAGCTTCAGCGACTTGGTCAACGCGAAATCCACGCCGGGCTGAAGATCCATCAGGTTTTGCGGGCCGATGAGGGCCGCTTCGTTGAAGTATGCGCCGCGCGGGAACAGCGGATTGAACGTGCCGAGGTTCGATCCGCCGTGGTCGCCACTGGCGATGTCGGCACGGAGGAATATTCGCGGCTTCGCGGGAGCATGCGCGAACGTCCAACCGGTGTCGGACGCCGTCGTCCAAGCGAGAATGTCGTCTTCGCCGAATGAGCCGAACTGGCCGACGAACTCAAAATTCCAATCGAGCGCGCCGTGTTTGCCGAAGAGCCGTGTGCCAAGGGAGTGGCGCGTTTCGTCGGCTGTGCCACGCGCATACGTGGCGTTCTCGCGAGAAATGCCGAGATAGTAAAAATCTGCCTTGAGGCCAGAAAGAAAATGAAGCGGCCCGGTGACATAGCCGCCCCAAAAGGTCGTCTCGCCGATTCTTTGATCGTCGAAGATGCCAGTGTCAATCTCCACGGGCTGGCTCAGCCACGCGTCGGCCTGCCACTCGCCAAATCTTGTCAGCACACGAACGGCATCGAATGCGAGCCGGTTGTTTGGTGACTCGCGGACGCTGATGAGACGCTGCGAGCCGTAAGCCATTTCCTGTCGTCCGCCGCGAAGCGTGATTGCATTTTCGTCCGACCACGGGAGGCGCGCGTCGAAGAACGCTTGGTGAAAATCCAGGTCGTCGCGGTCGGTCGGTCGCGCCCCTCCGTTGCGAAAATCTTCGAGTGCGCTTTGCAGTTGGCCGAAAACACGAAAGTAAGGCGTCGCGTGAAAATCGCCGTGTACCAAATAGCGCTGGAGCAAAAAGCCGTTGTTATCCGCCGGTTGCTGGTTGAACACGGGCTCGCTGTAGAGTTCATATTTGAGCCGCGCCTCGCCGCCAAAAGACAAATAGATGTTCGCGCCGCCCAGCGGCACAAATTTTACCGGGTCTAGCCAGTCTGTGCGTTGAGAAGTATCGCGCAGGAGCGTCCAGTCTTCGTTATACCGCATGGTTTGGAACGCGGGGCGTTCTTCGCCTTGCGATGGAAAACAAATCGCGAGCAGAAGCATAGCAGGTAATCCTCGCATGGAAACCCAAGCGCGGGCGATGAAATGTCACCCGCGCTCTCCGTGGATTCAATTCAATGCGCGGCCTTCTTCGGCACGACCTGGGGTTTTTGCGCGGATTGCGGCGCGTGATGAACCATCGTGTAGGCGTATTCGACGCCAACTCCGTAAGCACCCGCCTGGCCCTTGAGGATTTTCATCAACCCGTCGTAATGTTCGCGGTTCTTCCAATCGCGCTGCCATTCGAGCAACGCGGGGATGGTCGTGAGGCGTACGGCGCCAGCCTGCACCATGCGCGAAAGCGCGGCATCGTGCGCAGCCTGCGAAGTCGCGCCGCAACAATCCTCCACGACGTAAATGTTGTAGCCCGCTCCGAGCATTTCAATGGTCGGCCAGGTCACGCACACTTCCGTCCACAGTCCGGTCATGAGGATGTTTTTCTTGCCCGTCGCTTCGATGGCCTTGCGGAATCCGGCGTCGTCCCACGAATTCATCGAAGTGCGTTCGACAACCGTCTGACCGGGGAACACGTCGAGCAACTGCGGCCAGATGTAGCCGCTGAACGATTCGGTTTCGACGGCGGTGAGCACGGCGGGAACGTTGTATTCCTTTGCCACCTTGGCGAGGAGCGTGACGTTGTTAATGAGCGAAGCGCGGTCAATGTTTGCCACGCCAAAGGTCATTTGCGGCTGATGGTCAATGAACACGACGGCGCTGTCGGCGGGCGTGTAAAGTTTATGGTATTGGCTCATGGTGCTGTCCTTTCGTTTGGTTCTTGTTTCACGGCTACAGTCGTTTGAGTTCAAGCGAGGTCGAAGAGCAACGCTTCTGTCGGTTGAGTCGCAGCGATTGTGAGTCGGCCGGGCTCTTCAGTGCTCGCGCCGTCGCCAGTCGCCAGCGCAATGCCGTTGAGCGCCAGTGCGCCTTCAGCGATTTGCAGCCATGCGCCACGGCCCGGCTTGAGCTCGTGCGTCACGGTCTGGCCGGGTTGGAGGCGGATGCGATAAATCTCAGCGTCCTGATGAATCGTCGCCGACCCATCGCGCCCGTCCGGGGAGATGACAAGCACCTTTGGCGAGTCGGCGTGTTCCGATTTCGGACGCCATTCGGTGTAAGTCGGAGTGAGGCGGCGTTCGCGGGGTTGAATCCAGATTTGCAGAAAGTGAAGCGGTTCGCTGGCGCTCGGGTTGAACTCGCTGTGCGCCACGCCACTGCCTGCGCTCATGAGTTGAATCTGTCCCGGCTTGAGCACGCTGCCGTTGCCCATGCTGTCTTTGTGCTGCAACGCGCCTTCGCGCACGTAGCTGAAGATCTCCATGTCGCGATGCGGATGCGTGCCGAAACCCTTACCGGGCGCAACGCGGTCGTCGTTGATGACACGTAGCGAGCGAAAGCCCATCTGCGCCGGGTCGTAATAATCGGCAAAGGAAAAGGTGTGGTGCGAGTTCAGCCAGCCGTGGTCGGCATGTCCGCGTTCGTTCGCCCGCCGGATGTTCAACGTCGTCTCAGTCGTTTTCATGGGGACAGGATGCTCGCTTTGGGCGCGGCCTGCCAATGCCAAGTTGTTGGCCTGAGCCTGCATTCTGATTATGCTGCCGGCATGGAACTCCGACAACTGCGTTACTTCGTGGCCGTGGCCGAGGAGAGCAATATCAGCCGCGCCGCGCAGAAGATTTTTCTAACGCAGCCCGCGTTGAGCCGGCAAATCAAAGCACTCGAGGACGAAATCGGCCAATGCCTGCTGAAGCGTGAGGCTCATTCCATCCATCTCACGCCCGCAGGCGAAGCGCTGCTGCGCGAGGGGCGTGAACTGATTCAACGAGCCGGCGAGATGCTGGAACGTGTTCGCGCCGCCATCCAGGGCGTGCGGTTGCGCGTTGGCTACGCGCCGTCGCTGGCCAGCGGCCTTTTGTCCGCAGCCGTAGAGAATTTTGCCCAGAAGCATCCGAACGCCCGCGTGGAATTGTTCGACCTCTCGACCAAGGAAATGCTGGCAGGACTGGAAAACGACACCCTGGATGCGGTGCTCACGGTCGGCCTGGACCGCGATGCGCATGGCTTCAAATGGACACAGCTTATACGCGCTTCATGGCGACTGGCGGTTAACCGCCATCATTCGCTGTCTGGGAAGGCGCGTGTGACGCCCGCCGAAGTGGCGCTTGGGCCGCTGCTCGTTTTCTGCCAGCGCGACTACCCGGAATATTGGAACATCGTCACCGGCTGGTTGCGCGAACATCGGCAGCGCCCTGCCATCGCCGGGGAATACGATGGTGTGAACAGTTTGATGGCGGCTGTGGAATCGGGGCTGGGCGTCGCCATCGTCACGACCAGCACGGCCCGGCTCATCCCGGAGCACGTCCGCTGAAAACATTGTCCGCCGCGCCGAAATCTTTGTGTATCGCCGCCGGCCATCGAGCAAGTCGCGCCGCTGAAAAGCAGCTCGCGGTGTTCATCGAAGAACTGCGCCACGCGGCTCGTGCCTTCGCGTAAGCCTCACTGCTATTTTAAAAGCAACTCCGACATAGCTTTACTGCACTTTTACTGCACTCATTCAGAAACCCTTGATAATCAATGGAGCGGGTGAAGGGAATCGAACCCTCGTCTCGGGCTTGGGAAGCCTACGTTCTACCATTGAACCACACCCGCGGTCGAAGTGCGTATTGTGTAGCAGGCGGCGGGGCGATGCGCAAGTGCTTAGAGTTCGAAGTGGCGGACGCGGCGCAGGCCGAGTTGGTACGGGAGTCCGCCGACGGCGATGGAGAGGGCCACGAACCCGATCACGGAGCCGATCTGTCGCACGATGGACGGTTCGGTCGCGCCGAGCCATTGAGATGAGAAGGCCAGCAAGACCACAGAGCCCAAAATATAGAGGAAGCTCAGGACGAGACAGAAGGTGCCGCCGAAGCCACTAACGATTTTGCTGGGATTTTCTTCTTTGAAGTTTGGATACAACACGCCCAACCCAATCGCCAGGCCGGTGAGGGTGAAAGTCATGACCGTTACGGCCATGGCGAAGTGCAGCGTGCGCTCCAGCGTCATTTCGAGCATGTGGCAGGACAACGCAATCAGGAGCAGCGTGACGAGCCAGGACGTCGTGGCTGCGAGCCAGAACTTTACGCGCACGATGCGTACGAGACCCAGCGGCGCCATCCCGACGATCCAAAGGCGCTTGCCTTCCAGCGAGAACTGCGGGTAAACGAAGCGTGTGGTGAGTGTGGCGAGATTTAACGAGCAAGCGCCGAGGTTCAGATAAGAGATCAGGTGGACCCAGAAGGGATGATCGATCTGCTGCGAAAAGTGGCGCAGATTGAAGATGTAAACGCCAAGCAACCCGAACAGCATGAAGGATTGCGCCCATTGGGTGGTGTCGCGCCAGAACGTCCGGAAATCTTTCACGAGCAATCCACGGACATCCGGCCGTAGAAAGGTAAGATCGCGCGCGAGCACTTCCGCGAAGCCCAACGAATAGACGCCTTCCAGCTTCCGGCTTTGGCGCGAGCGTATCCACGCCCATCGGCCGAAGACGCTCGCACGGCTGTTCACGGCGGACGCGGCGTCGTAAAAAAGACTGCCCATGCGCGTAAAGGCGAGCGCGCCGAAGAAGAGCACGTAGCTGAGCAGGACCAGAATAAAAAATGAAGCGGCCATCTTCGCACCGTCCGCCCAATGCAGCACACTGGAAGAAAGCCAGTGGCTGGGCAAGAGGGGCGAATGCGCGAAGCGCGTGCGCAAAAGTAGTTTGTCGAGCGTGTCGAGCACCCGGGTCCCGGCGGCATCGGTGGTGAGCGGTTCGGGACGGAACCAGAAAGTGGCCATCACCACGATGCCCGCGAGGGCCAGGAGCGCGAGGAATTGGAACAGCTTGCGATCCAAAAAGCGTGCGACGTTCACGGCGAGCCATGATCCCGCCACGGCCGGGAGGATAATGAAAAGGGAGACCATCACCGTGGTCATGACATAGAAATGCCATGGCACGCCGCGAATCCATCCGTAGGCCGCGAGGAATGGCGCGATGAGAAACAGAAAGGCCCAGGATGCGAGCAAGGTGGATTCGAGGAACTTCCATTGGAAAATGATGCGGGTCGGAATCGGCAAGCTCAGCAGGAATGCGGTTTCGCGGTTACGGAACAGGTTGCTGTAGCTGATCACGAGATTACTGAGCAGCAGCAGCACAAAGAGAAACGCAAACAGGAGGAACAAAAGGCGTTCGACGAGGAAAGGGCCGAGGCCGGGGAACTTTAAAGTGATGTACCGCAGGCTGAAAAAGAACAACCAATACGCCAGCACGAGATAGCTCGAGATGAACGCGATGATTACAGCCGTGAGCAGGCGCGAATGTTCGCCGAGGCCCTTGAAGCGTCGCCATGCGCTGAGAGCGTTGACGCGCAGCAGCAAACCAAGCGGCGAGGGAGCATCTAACTGTGCGGCTGGCACGGACAACGCAGGAGTATAATGGATTGGCGGCGAAAAAGCACGGGGAAAGGCTGGGGAACCTGGT
This sequence comes from Verrucomicrobiia bacterium, assembly GCA_035275085.1. Taxonomy (GTDB): domain Bacteria; phylum Verrucomicrobiota; class Verrucomicrobiia; order Limisphaerales; family DATENK01; genus DATENK01. The sequence continues at coordinate 9,603 of DATENK010000292.1, forward strand.
CTTCCGTCAGGGCGTGTTCGTATCAGGGCGCGGGTTTAGCGGCGGGGGATCACGCCGAGGGCCCGGGCCGCGACGCATGTCGGTGTTCTCGTTAGGACCCGGGCGGCGCGGGCCGCGGAGTTGGTGCTGAAGATCCTCAAACTTCTTCGCTTGTTCGGGTGTAAGCTCGGCGCGGATGTCGCGGCGCACCTGTCGCAGCTCATCCTGAATTTCCGGCCCCACGCGGTGCATGATTTTCCGAGTACGGTCCTGGCTCTGCTGAAGGATGCCAGCAATGCGTTCGTATTGGTCGCGGTTGAGATTGAGATGTTGGTCCATGCGATCAAGGAACTCACGCCGTGCAAACCAAGGCGTGGGCATCATTTCTTGCTGCGGACGTGCGAAGTTTCCGGGGGGGATGGGACCACGGCGGTCCGGACCCTGAACGCGATTGACGAGCACGCCCCCGGTAATCACGCCAGCGGCGAAAATCACAACCGTGGCGAGGATGACTTTCCAGGGACTCACCAGACGTCGTTGGGTTCCTCGGCCGCTGCGAAAACGGCGGATTCCAAGGTCACCGGCTCTTTATTACTGACGGGCCAGGCGGACCAAAGGCTGAGGAGCAGGGAGACCGCTACGCAAGCCGCCGCAGCCCGCCAGAGCGCGCGCCCCCAGAGCAACCAGCTATCGGCGGGGGCGTCCTGGAGCCCGGCCATGACGCGTTTCTCAAAGGCATACGGAACCGCATCGCTCGGGGGGACCGAGCGCGCCTGGCTGAACAATTTGCGTTGCAGCTCGTTCAAATCCATAAGTAGCCTGTATATTGAGACGTCTCGAGCCCGTCGTCAGTTACAAATATTTATCCTTGGCGATGCGGGCCAGAGCCTTCTTCATCTCGGCCCGCGCGCGAAAAGCCCGGACTTTCACCAACGGTACGGACCAGCCCGTCAGCCGGGCAATATCCTTTACAGTCCGTTCTTCCAGTTCCAGCAGGGTAATTACCAGTCGGGCCTGGGGTGAGAGTTGGGCCAGGAGGCGCTCGACCAGTTGCTTTGCAGCGGAAACCTGTTCCGGGTCAGAACCAGAACCCTCAACATGACGCTCCAGCCAGTCGGTTTCGGGTTCAGTCAGTTCGGTGAAAGTAGTTTCGCGGCTGCGCTGGTGTTTGCGGAGGAAGTCGTAGCAGGTGCGCACGGCCAGGCGCATCAGCCAATGTTCGAAAGGCGCGTCGCCGCGGAAGCTCGAAAGGTGGGCGTAAGCTTTGCCCCATACCTCCTGGACAATGTCCTCGACTTCGCTTTCGCGGCGGGCATACCGCCGCGCGGTCGCGAACAGGCGCGGCGAGTATTTCCGGACCAGCGGCTCGAAACAGGCGGGATCGCCCTTCAGGACGGCGGCAATAAGGTCCGCATCCGATTCGCTCTGATCCATAGGCGAGTATATGGGCGGAACGCGGGGACCTTCCAAATAGTTTTCGGCCGTCCGAAAGTTCGCCTTTGAAGTGCGCCATGGCTTTCTTATAAAGGACGCATGCTAACGACCCTTTTGCGGGATGGCGGGCCGATGATCTGGCTCATCCTGCTGGCCAGCGCGGTGGCCATTGTGGTGTTTATCGAGCGGGTCCTGCATTTTCATCGCGCTCAGATCAATTCCATGGAATTCCTTAACGGCGTCCGCAACGTGCTTAAGCGCGAGAATGTCGTCGAAGCTCTTTCCATTTGCGATGCCACCCCCGGGCCAGTCGCACGCCTGGTAAAAATCGCGATTCTCAGTCGCGAACGCGGCCGCGACGGCATGCGCGAAGCATTGGAAGAGGCGGGGCTGGTGGAAGTGCCGCCGCTTGAAGAAAAACTGAATTTGCTCGCGACCATCGCGCAGATTGCGCCGCTCATGGGGCTGCTGGGAACAGCGCTCGGGTTCATCCGCATTTTCAGTATGCTGCAAGCGAAAGGTTCGCAAGCGCACATCGAGACATTCGCGTCTGGCATCTGGCAGGCGCTCATTTGTACCGCCGCGGGGCTGGCTTTGGCGATCCCGTGTTACGCCGCTTACAATTATCTGGTGAGTCGCGTCAACGCCATTGTCCTTGATATGGAGAAAGCGGCCACCGAAATCGTGAATATCGTCGTCCAGATTCCGCCCACGAAAATGCCATGAAGTTCCCGCGCAACACAAAAATCTTTCGCGGCCAGTTGGACGCAGCGCCATTTGCGAGCGTGTTGTTCGTGTTCATGACCTTGATGCTACTGCATCCGGCGCTGGTCTTTTTGCCGGGAGTGCCGGTGAACCTTCCGGAAACCGTAGATTTGCCGGGCACGACCAATGCGAAGGCAGTGGTCGTCATCGACCGTGGCGGCCAGATCTATTTTGACAGCCAGGCAATCGATGAAGCTGCCCTCAAAGAAAAACTCGAAGCCGCTGTGCTTAAGAACAAAGGCGTGCTGACCCTGGTGGTCCAAGCGGACAAAGAAACCAAACACGAGACCCTGGTGCGGCTCGCGGGATTGGCGCGCGAAGTTGGCATCCGGGAAGTGCTGCTCGCTACGCGCCCGCAACTGGTGCCCGCGCCGGCGCGGCCTGAGGTGGCAGATGGCCCCGCGCGCTGAGGGTTCGGCGGGCACAACGTCCTGGCCGCGGCGCCGCCTGAATGGCTTCATCCTTCTATGTTTCGTGGCGCAAGTGCTCTTGATCCTGCTGTTCGGTGAACGACGCGTGACGGCCTTGAAGCCCGCGCCCTTCGGCACGCGAATCCATCTCGTTTCCGACCCGTGGTCGATGGAACAGCTCGCGGCCTATTCGGAATTGAGCGACCCGAGCGTGTTCGCACTGCCGAGCCTGGAAGGTTTTTCGCGCGAGGGATGGCTTACTTACAAAGCTGTTCCGGACGAATTTGCGGAAGCGCCCAATGAACCAAAATGGCTGCAGCCGGATCCCGATGCGCTCGCCCGCGAGTTGGCGGCCTACGTGGCCACGAATGCGATACCGCCCATTCGGATTGGCGATGAATCGATGCCGGAAATCGCGGGCTTCCAACCACGAGCGAGCGCTGAACTTGAGTTCGCGAAATCCGAGTTGCGCATCGGGGGTGCGCTGGCGAGGCGCAAACTCCTGAGCGCACCGGAATTG
>DATENK010000293.1:0-10282 GCA_035275085.1 Verrucomicrobiia bacterium
TTAACTGGCCACATTCTTTCTGCTCCGTGTCCTCAGTGTTCTCTGTGGTCCTCCGTGGCGCACTTTTGGTTGCTGGCCTACTCAAACACCAGCGTCCCGAACCGCGCCGGCGTGTGAAATGTACCCGTCAACGTCGGACTCCACGCCATGTACGCGTTCTGCGCCTTATCGCATCGATACAGATTTATTTTCCATTTCGTCCCGGCCGCCGGCTTCGTTTTCCCCAGCGACTTCAGCGGAATCTTCATCTCGCACGTCCACACTTTCCCAGCCTCGTCCACATTCACTGCCGATTGAAACCCGCTGCTCCACTCGAAATCCCGCTTCTCGCCCCACAAAATCAAGTCGAGCTTCTCATTCGTCGGCGCCACCTCAAACTCGGTGTATTCGCCCGCCGTCGACTCGATAAACGCCTCCACCACATCCCGCTCCCACAATCCAAGCCGTTCCTTATGCGACTGCGGTGGCTCAAATTTAGAAAGCTTCTCAAATGGACACTTATATCCCAAATAGAGGTTCTCATCCGACCACATCAATTTCACCTCGGTCGCCACCATTGGCCTTGCCCCACAATCCCGCGATTGCGCGTCCATCCATCCCACCCCCGCCTTTTTCCAGGCCGCGTTCTCCAGGTTTCCATCCAACTCGAAATCGCGCTCGATCCGCGCCGCCTTGATCGTCGGCAACGGCAACGAGCGCGCCAGCAGCTTCCGCGCGTTCCCGAAATAGACTTTATGCAGGACCTCAGTGGGCAACCCGATCGAGCTGATCGTCCAATCCCCCTGGATGGGTGTCATGTGCGCCCAATCCTTGTCGCGCGTCTCCAGCCACCGCCAATGCTTCTCGAAAAATACCCTGGCATCATCATCCGTCGGCGGCGGCTCGTTGCCGCTCGAGCCAAGGATCAACCGATCGTACACCTGAAAATCTGTTCCGAACACGATTCGATCCTGATGCTTGATGAACAACGCTCGAACTTTCTCCGGATCATGCCGTCCAATCTCCGGAATCCGCGCCGCGAGATCAGCCATCATGTTTGGATGGGTGCTCAGCGCTTGATCCACCCAGTCCAGTTCCTCCGCGTTGTTCGCGAAATGAACGCATACGAACGTCGTCTTCGGGTTCCGCTCGATCACGCGGTTCAATGCATTCAGCAACTCCATCCGCGGCGGATACTTGTTTGTGTCGCCAAACCACCATGGCTTATGATCGCGCAACTCTTTCCAGCGCTCGTTCTTTTCATCGAACGGCAGCCAGAACGCCCGCGGGTCCGCAATGTGAATCGATACCGGCAAGCCGAGTTCACCGCACTTCTTCCACGCGCCGTCCAGCTTCGGATCATCGATCTTGATCAATTGCCCTTTGCCATCCCGCAAGTACAGTCCCAGCCGCTTGAACTCTTTCATCCCGGCGGCGCCAAGCCGCACCGCCGCCTCCACTTGCTTTGCCGCGCGCTCCGAAAAATCCGGCTCGTCCCATCCCTTGTAATCCAGGTTGAAGTAATGCAAAAACCGCCCCGGATACAATCGATCCGCCAACGCCTTGTTCCGTTCGAGCTGCGACACCGTCCCGCCACTCAAGTTCACCTCCACGCCGATCCCGACCGCATCCATGATCTTCACCGCCCGGTCCAAACGCTGCGTCGTGTATTCGATATGCTGGTGCATATCAATCACGCGCTTCTCCGCCCGCCATTGTTGCGGTGCCTCAGCAGCGGCAGCGGCGAGGAGACTCCCGAAAAACCAAAACAACATCTTCATAGTATTGCGCCTACTGCGCTGCGGCGGGTTTTGGCGGCGGCTTGTCGCATTCGGTCGGCGGACGCGCCGGTACTGTGGACACCGGACCATCCAAACGCCGTTCATTGTTCGAGCATATCACTACGTTGTACGTCGCTTCATCCCACATACCATTCCGGCATTCCATCAGCACGACTTTTTCACCCGTTGGGATCGGCGATAAGCAAGTGGAATCCACTTTGCGGTACCGCCCACCCTCCGGGTTTGGCGGCGGAAGAGTCGGCGTGCACGGCTGCCCGGTATCGAGATCGTAAACGCGAAACTTCTTTGCCTGTCCATTCGGTGGACAGGCGTACCACGCGTCCTCAACCACATGCCACGTTCCATTTGATTGGCATTCCGAGTAGGCATGTCGCACCAGCAATCGGCCATCCGGACACGGGTCTTCCAATGCCAGCGTCGCACGCCCCTGCTGCTTTTCTAAACGAAAGTAAGTGCCATTGGTATAACCGCGCAGGACGTCCTGCATCTCCGGACTCGTGCCGCCATTCACGTCAAAAAATAATCCCGGCAATCGAAACGCCTGCTGCAGCTTGTAACCAAAGCCGGGCCAATCCACGATTATTCGCTGCTGCGCCCGCGCGATGTTCAGGTGCGGCAACTCCACTTCCACCAGCGGCGACAGCAAGTCATGCGTCAAGTCTTCCAATTGCAACGAAAGGCCCGCTTCCAATGGCGACTCTAAATAGATCACACCATGCCCGAAATCATCCAACGTTTTAGTTCCCAACAACTGCCGCGTCGCGCCATCGACCGCGTGCAGATAAATGTCGGCCGCCGCGGCGCCGCTGATCCAGACGAACGGCTGGCCATTCAACGGAATTCCAACAAACGCTGGCAGCGCCGGTTGCTCGGCAAACAAGTTCACCTCTCCATCTGCAGCGAAATACCCGTTCGGATCAGTCGCCCTCGCCACTGCCCACTTTGTCCCGCGTTGAATCACCTCTTCACCGATAGACGCATAGGCATTCGTGCCATCGGGCGAAAACGACAGGTACAGCAGATCGTCGCGCTCGAACGTAAATTCGCCCGCGATCGAAACGAAATTCGGAAACAAATCATTGTCTGTGTCCGGCAGCCGCAGCAAGGAATTGTCCGAACGGTTAAGCGCCATCAGGACGTTGTTTGCGGGATTGATGGCAAGATGAACGCCGCCCGCCAGATCCAGGCTGCGAACCAACTCCGTGCGGCTGTCCTCATCGAGGAACCGATCTCCGTCGGTATCCGAATACCCCAGCAGAATGCCGTCCCCACTGGTCGTGTCGGCGCCGGCGAACACAGCTTTGCGTCCACCTGGCAACAGGGCGAACGCGTAGAGCTGATCCACGCCGGTAATCACGAACGTGCGATTCGTCCCAAGTCCAACCTGCGAAAACCGTTTGGTTTTCCCTTCTCCAAAATAGGCGATCGGTCCTGTTTGCAGTTCGTCACCATATTCCAGGAACCACCCATTAGTCGCCAAACCTGCATTCATCTCCGCTTTAGTGATCCCGCCCTCCAGAAATTGCAGCAGGAGCTCCTTCGCCTCATAACGACAATTGATTACCAGTTCGTTACCGTTCTCCAGTGCGCCAGAATCAAACCTAAGTCGCGTCGCAAGTTGTCGCTTCTCCTCCGGACTCAAATTTGGATCGTTCTGGATCGCTTCGCCGATCCAGCGGGGCAAACCTTTTGCATCTTCAGGGATTGGCATCCCTTCCTCCAGCGCTCTCAGCACCTGGTTAAGCTCCGACAAAACGCGAACGGTCTCCTCATGCGCATCGATTTCATTGTACTGATCTTTCTCGCGCTTCGCCGCTTTAAGGTGGTCTTCATCCAGACCGCTTTCGTCTACTCGGAAATCCTGTCCCGCATGCCGCCCTTCGTGCAAAAGTGTGGTGAGCAACCCGAGCTGTTGATACAGTGGTCTATCGTCGCAAGGCACGATCTCGATAGAAATTCCGAGGCTAAAATCGTCGCAGTCCGCGCTGCCATCGCTCTGGAGACGGCCCTTGACCGCGCCCGAACCAAACATGATCACGAAGCGATTGGCATCGTAAAGCTTCAGCAGACAATCGGCGACCTTTGCATCTTCCACTCGCAGCGCCTCGATCGCCTTCAGCACATTCGTGCGAATGCACACCATTCGCTGATAAATCTGCTCGTCAGTCATGGTCTTGAACGGCTCCTGCTGCTTGAGCCGGTTAAGTGTCCGTGGCGGAATTGGCGCGGCAGGATTCGGCGGATTGCCTCCACCCCCCAAAGGGATAGATATTTCGCGCGCAGCCACAATCGCCTGAAAGGAGATCAACGAGAGAAGCACCAACCAACGAACAACAACATGCGTCTTCATAGATTGCCGGGAATGCGATCTTCATCGCAAAAAACAGCCGGCTTGGGAAGAAAAAATATCCCGGGCTCGAATCAATGAGGGAGACTATTCCAAGCATGAAACGCCCACAGCCAACCCTCGGTCCGAATAAGCAACATGCCATCTGCCAGGGCCGGCGTTGCGTAACAGCGCTCGCCGAGATCGTTCACCGAGAGCACTTGCCAATTACGGCCGGCGTTCACGACCGCGGCTTTTCCCGATTCGCTCACGACACACAGCTTCCCCCCGGCTGCCACCGGCGAGGCAAAGGTGCGGCCTTGCAGCCCGGCAATTCGTTCCTGGCGCAAGATTGCGCCCGTCTCAGGGTCGATCGCGCTCAGAATTCCTCCGTCGCGCACGAGATAAAGTACCCCGTCATAGAAAATCAGCGACGCCGCATCAGCCAGCTTCTTTGTGTTTCGCCAAAGCTCTTTCGGCGGGCCGCGTCCGACTTCCACCGCAACCAGCGCATTCAACGTGCGCATCAATTTCAGCGCGCCATCCCATTCGTCCTTGTCCACCGCGCCATCGCCGTTGCCATAAACCCGATCGATCGCGAGCACTGCCTCTTTGAAAGACGGATCAGGAAATTCTTCCGGCGTGATTTTCCCATCGCCGTTGCGGTCGGACTTCATCTGTTTGACCAACGATTCGAACGGCGGGACTGCGTCATTGTTGACGAAGACACGGTTCCCGGTGCAAACCGGGCTGCCGATGGGCATCACACCCATCCGCGGCACAGACCAGACGCGCTCTCCGCTTGCAACAGAATACCCAACCAATTCAGCTGGCCCGGCGACGATCACTTCGTTGCTCCGCAGGACCGGCGTGGAGTAACCGCCGACAAAATTCGGGCGCGGCGTTCGCCATCTCTGTTCTCCAGACTTCGCGTCGAATGCAGCGATGTAGGAATCGCTTACTTGATCAGCGACGACGATCAGAAAATCGTCCGCGAGCACGGGAGAACTGGCCATACCATGCGGTTGTGTGAACGGACCGAGAGGCTGACGCCACGATTCCCGTCCATCCCGCGTGTAAGTGATCAGACCAAAACCGGAAAACAATGCATGCACGGCCTGCGCACTCGCGACCGGAGTGGAAGAAGCGGCATCATTCGGAGACGTTTTCCTGTCAGTCCGCGTTGCTTCAACCGACCGCTCCCAGAGAAGCCGTCCCGTTTTCAAGTCCAGGCAGCGCGTAAGCAAATGATTGCCATTGTAACCCGTCACGAATACCTGCTCTTCGCCAACAATCGGGGACGATGTTCCTTTGGGAGCGTCAATTCTCCACGCAAGATTTGTTTTTAGCCCGAACGCCACCGGCAAATCGCCCTTATCGGAGACGCCACCGCCGTTCGGACCTCGAAAGCGCGACCAGTCTGCCTCCATAAGGGAAGCACTGAGCACGATGGCCAACACGATTTGCAAGCGGCGGAAAACGTGGTGCCAGAGGAGGGAATTGAACCCCCGACCAAGGGCTTATGAGTCCCCTGCTCTACCTCTGAGCTACTCTGGCACAGAGTGAATGGACATAATAGCGCACGAGCGGCGGGTCAACAAGTAAGTGGCTTCACCAGCGCTTTCGCCATCGGCCGACGAGATAGACCGCGAACAAAGCGAGAGCCGCGCCAAAGGAATCAATGATTACATCGCTGACCTGCCCTTCTCGCGACGGGACAAACGTTTGGTGGAATTCGTCAGTCATCGCGTACAAGGCAGCAAGGCCAAAAGCGAAGATCGCCGCGCGAAGCGGAAAGGACGCATCTTCCTTTGGTTTGCTGGCCAGCGCGCGAAAGAGCAGCAGCGCCAGGATGGCGTATTCGGTGACGTGCGCAGTCTTTCGGACAGTATGGACGATCCGATCGAGATTCCTCTGCGAAATGTTCGGCACGAACCAACGAACGATTGGCGCTATGATGCGCGATGACCGGTGGCCCGAGCCCTTATCCGCCGATGCCGAAAAGATCAGCGCCAGCCAGAGCAGGACCGGCAGCCAGTATTTGATAAACCTGCGGATCACTGAAAGCGAACCGACGCTTTGATGGAGCCGCGGGGAAGTCCTTGATACGTGACGGTAACGCGTTGACCGGCTTTCGGAGTAAACGCTTTGATAGAGCCGAGGCTAAGCAGGTCGCCGGCGCGAAGTTTCTGGCCGGACTGTTTCAAATCTTCGACCAGCCAGAGGACGGCATTGAGGGGATGGCTCAGAATGGCGTTGCCCTGCCCTTCCCCGAGGTCTGCGCCGGAATCGTCACGGACGTTGACGCGCATTTGTGCGAGCGCGTTCAGGAATTCGGGATTGGTCTTGAGAGTGAGACGTTCACCGAGCACCCCCAGGCGAGCGCCGACATTCGCGGCGGTAAGTGCGACGGCCGTCACGGGCGGGTTCGTGGCAACAAAACTATCCGCAAGTTCAATGAAAGCGACGACTTCCTTCAGGCTGTGCAAAGCCTGGGTGAGGTTCTCGGCGCGATTGATCGCCGCATCCTTGACCACGACAATGAGGTCGGCTTCGCAAACCGGGCGCACGCCGTATTGAAGCGGGACGGTTGAATCATTGGGCAGAAGCATTTTGGACAGCAAACGTCCACGGACCGGGTGCGATATGTTAAAACGGTCCTGCGCCTCCTTAGTGACAAGCCCAACCTTGAATCCCACTGGCTTACCGAGTTTCGGGATCAGGGAATCGACGAAGGCATCCTGCACGCGCACGGCTTCCTCATAAGTGGATGACGCGGTCCATGGCGGCACATCCCGCAGCGCGAAGTAGTTATCGACCATCATAGAGAGCTGGTCGGCTGCCCAACTGCAGGGGCTGCCAATCGTGAATAATGTGAGGAATACGAACAAACGCATATCAATCCGGTGGCTTATATCCCTGGCTCTCAAAGAGCCGTAGGAGAAAATAGAGGTCGGGGGCGAGCGCGCATCATCATCTTCCATTCCCATTCGTCAGCTTCCTCGTGAGTTTTGAAGCGATACACGCCCTTCGGGATACACAGAGAAGGCATGGCTTTCTGCCACGCGCAGGCGTCTTCCTTGCGGTTCCCTTCCAGCGAAAGGGGGTCTTTGATCGTCCGCCGCTTGCCTACGATTTTATCTGGCGTTTCTTCCATGTTGATCTCAGCCATTGCCTTTCAAGGTAGCAACTCGTGCGCTGGCCGACAAGCGGACAGGCGCCGCTATTTTTTGCTTATCATTTGTGAGGGATTTGTTACAATCGCGGCCATGTCCCGGTTATTGTTTTTTGCGCTGGCGGCTTGTTTTACCTCCACTCACTTCACCGAAGGTGCAACAACCCTGATCCCGATGAATTCCTCGTGGAAGTATGCGAAGGGGACGACTGAGGCGTCCACGCCTGCGAACGCATGGCGCGACCTGGCGTTCAATGACGCTGCATGGATCACCAGCCCGGCGCCGTTTTCTTATGGCGAGGGGTTATCCGGCACCCCGCTGAACGACATGAACGGCGTGTATTCCTGCCTGTTCATACGCAAAAAATTTAATGTGGCGGACCCCTCCGCGCTGGAAGGCTTAAGGTTGGATGTGCGTATTGATGACGGCTTCGTGGCGTGGATCAACGGTACGGAGGTCTCTCGCTACAACGTGCCGGCCGGGGAGCCAACGCGAACGACAATCGCGAGCAGCGCCATCGAGATGGAAGTGCGGTCGGCGGCAATCACGAACCTGACGAGCTTGCTGGTGGCGGGAGATAATGTGGTGACGATTCAGGGCTTCAACAGCGCGGTGGTTGGCAGCAGCGATTTTGTGCTCGATGCCGCGCTGTATAGTTTCCTGCCCGACAATACAGCGCCGACCATTGTGAACGCCACCCCGGCACCGGGAACGACGGTGACGCAATTGACCCAGATCAGCGTGACGTTCAGCGAGCCGGTGACTGGAGTGATCGGCAGTTCGCTCCTGCTGAACGGGAACACCGCCTCTGGCGTATCGCAGCAAAACAACACCTACACATTCACCTTCCCGCAGCCGCCGTACGGTCCGGTGCAAATCTCATGGTTTCCGCAGCATAACATTATCGACAGCGCTTTATTCACGAATCGATTCGATGAGACCGCGCCTGGAGCGTCGTGGCAGTACAGTCTGATCGACGTGATCCCACCCACACTCGCGAGCATATTCCCCACGCCGGGGGCGGCTCTGCGCGCTGCCTCGCAGGTGGAACTGACTTTCAGCGAGGATGTGCAAGGTGTGGATGCGGCGGATTTATTGATGAACGGGCAGCCGGCCACGAACGTGAACAAGATCGCCAACGGACCTTACGTATTTCAGTTCCCGCCGCCCGGTCCAGGCGCGGTCGCAATGACGTGGGCGTCCAATCCGGGAATAACGGATTTTGGTGTGCCGCCAAACTCATTCACGCCGGTCACCTGGAGTTACGTGCTCGATCCAAATGCCGGAAGAGGCGACCTGGTCATTAATGAAATCCTGGCTGCGAACCAGACCGGACTGCTCGATGAAGACGGGGGCGTCGAAGATTGGATTGAGATTTATAATCGCGGAACGAGCACATTGGACCTGAGCGGCTGGTCATTGAGCGATGATCCGGAAGATCCTGGTCGGTGGTCGTTTACCTCGGGGTCGATTTCGCCAGGCGGGTATGTGATCGTTTTTGCGTCGGGGAAAGATCGCCGGAGCGCCGGAGGAACAAACCGTTTCCACACCAATTTTCAACTCGCCAATGGCGGCGAGTTCCTTGGGCTCTACACGCCGGATTCGCCGCGAGCTTTGGCAAGCGCTTTGGAATATCCTGAGCAGCGAAACGACCACTCGTACGGGTATGATTCCAATGGCGCGCTTAGGTACTTCGCCACGCCAACTCCAGGGTCGCCGAACGGCATCAGCACCATTCTATCAGTAACCGAGCCGGTACACTTCAGTGTAGAACGTGGGTTCTACACGAATGCATTCGACTTGTATTTGTCGTCCCCCACGCTGGGTTCGTCGATTCGCTATACGCTGGATGGACTCGAACCCACGGTTTCAGTAGGAACGCCATACACGGGGCCATTGCGCATTACGAACACGACGGTCCTGCGAGCGGTGGCGTTCCGGCAAAATTTCCTTCCTTCAGTCATCAAAACGCACAGTTACCTTTTCAACTTCAACGCAGCGCAACGAGCGTTGCCGGTGATCAACCTGGTCATGCCGGTGACGAACTGGTTTGGCCGCAGCGGCATCCTGGGGATGGCCGGGGGCAGCCGCGCGAGCGATGGTTTATACATCACGAACAATCCGGCCACGGATTATCACAATCCGTCTCAACACGGGCTTGCGTGGGAGCGACCGGTGTCAGCGGAATACATTATGCCCGAAGACAATTCGGGCTTTCAGATCGATTGCGGGATTCGTGTGCAGGGGAGCGACTGGCAACGGCCGCGAACAACGTTGGACAGTAAGTTTTCGTACCGTTTGTATTTCAGAGGCGACTACGGCCATGGCCGATTGAACGAGCAGGTATTTCCGTTATCGACGGCGGATAATTTTGACCAGTTGGTGCTGCGGGCTGGTTTCAACGAACAGATCAATCCCTTTATTCGCGATGAAATAATCCGACGCATGTCACAGGATATGGGACAAGTCGCGGCTGTTGGCGGTCTGGCTTTGGTGCTGCGCAACGGCGGACCGTATACCAATAGCTCGAGCATTCTGCCGATCTACAATCCTTGCGAACGCGTTACCAGCAGCACGCTTCAAGCAAAATTAGGCGGCGGCCCTAATTGGGACGTGGTCGCGCCCGACTTTGCGGTCAGCTCTGAAGGCTTTGGGGTAGTGGACGGCGACCGATTGGACTTCAACCGGCTGATGACGAACGTGTGGGTAAGCGGCGCATTACGGCCGATGACCAACAACGCGGCGTACGCCGCGTTGGGCCGCCGCCTCGAGCTGACAAATTTCGTCGACTACTGCCTGTTAAATGCTTACACCGCGATGGGTGATTGGCCCGCCAACAACTGGCGCGCCGGACGGGAACGAAGCACCAACGGCATCTGGCGATTCATCGTGTGGGATGCGGAGTGGGGCATGGGTATTTACGCCCTCGCGGTAACGCGTGATTCTTTTGGATTCACCGGCACCGGCACCGAAGACGCAGGGCTGAATAGCACCGTGAA
>DATENK010000294.1:0-5249 GCA_035275085.1 Verrucomicrobiia bacterium
TTTCTCATTCGGCGGCACGATCTGCGTAGGATCGCTCATCGCCGGGATGATTGCGCAATCGTAGGACCGCCTCAAGACTGTTTGCTCAGGCCGCGCTCTGCCTTATAGTCGGACCATGAACCTGGTTGGGATTGGATACGATGTGCATCGCCTGGTGACCGGGCGAAAGCTTTTCCTGGGCGGAGTGGAGATTGCGCACGCGAAGGGATTGGACGGTCATTCGGATGCGGATGTGCTGATGCACGCCATTTGCGATGCTGTGCTTGGCGCAATTGGCGAGTGCGATATTGGAACGTTTTTCCCGAACACGGATCCCCAATGGCGCGGGGCGCCGAGCCGGATTTTTTTGCAGGAAGCGGCGCGACAGGTGGCTGCGCGGAACGGCAGGATCATCAACATCGATGCGAGTGTGATTGCGCAGCAGCCGAAAATTGGCCCGCATATCGGGGGTATGAAGAAGCAAATTGCCGCGGCGCTGGGGATTGATCCGCGGCGGGTAGGAATCAAGGCCACCACGAACGAGAAGCTTGGGTTTATCGGACGCGAGGAGGGCATTGCGGCGATGGCAGTGGCGAGCGTGGAGATGCCCGACTAAATCAACCCCAGTAGCAGCTGACGTAAGGAGGCTCTAAATAGTAACTATGGCGGCCAAGGCGGAGATAAGCTGGAAGCGGACGGATGAAGCCGGGGAGAAGGTGCAGGTCTATGTGCATCATGTCGGAGATCAATGGCTTTTCTACTGGCGCTACCGGCGATTTGATCAATGGGAGCCGCTTAAATTTCCACCTCTCGAAGATTGGATGGAATTACTGGACGCAGTGCGTCGGCGGGTCCAGCGTCGCCTGCTGCGTCCCGAGGAGATCGGGCGAATTGAGAAGCGGATTCGGGAACTCTTTCCGGAAGCCGATATCAATGAAACGACCAATGACTAACGACCAATGTCCAAGGAAGTGATGAAAAAGTCGCCACCGGTAGTTCTGATTTCAGGCAGCACGGAAGAGCGTGGGGCGGAGTTTTCGGATATATCGCTCAGCCTTTCGCTGAATTATCCAAAGGCGATCAAAGCTGCGGGCGGGGTCCCGTCGGTGCTGCCATGTTTGCCGGAGCGTGACTTGATTGCCGAGGGCGTGAAGCGCGCCGAGGGGATTCTGCTAACCGGCGGGGACGACGTGCAACCTTCGTTGTACTCAAAGGAGCTACCGCCTGAATTGCAGAAGACCGTTCATGTGGCGGCGCCAGACCGCGATTTATTCGAATTGATGTTAATCGAGGAGGCGTTTCGGCAGCGAAAACCGCTCCTGGCCATCTGCCGGGGGCACCAAATCCTCAACGTCGCCCTCGGGGGGACGTTGATTGTGGATATCCCGTCCCAGGTGCCAGGCGCCATCAACCATTCCCGCACGGACCTTAAAAACAAGGTCGTGCATGAGGCCGAATTAAAGGCCAACTCCAAACTCGCCGAAATCACAGGCAAAGCCCGGCTAGGGGTAAATAGCACCCACCACCAGGCGGTGGGAAAAATGGCTAAACCTTTGCGGGCAAATGCCGTTAGTATGGATGGAATAATCGAGGGAATGGAATTGGCGCCCGGCGCACAAACTATGCTGCCATGGCTGCAATCAGTGCAGTTCCACCCCGAGCGATTGTTCCCACAGCATGCGGAGCATCTGGAAATCTTTAAAGATTTCATCCAGGCCTGCGTGCGCGTGCGCAGAACAGTTGTATGAAGCATAAAATCTTGCTGGTTGACGATCAGGACGAACTGCGGAAACTCCTGTCCGAATCTTTGCGGAGTCGCAACTACGAAGTCCTTGAGGCGGCGGACGGCGCGAGTCTCAAGACTGCGTTTAACGCCACTCAGCCGGATGTGGTGTTGCTGGACCTGCGCCTCCCGGATGCGGACGGCCTCGATCTGCTCTCGGCGATCAAACGCAATTGGCCGGAGACCGAAGTAATCGTACTTAGCGGTTACGGCACGCTCGACGCGGCGGTCGAGGCTACCAAGCGCGGCGCTTTTCATTTTGTTACCAAACCCTACAACGAAGGTCTTTTCCCGCTTCTGGAACGCGCGCTCGAACGCAAACTCCAAACGCAGGAGAACAAGGACCTGATTGACACGCTGAAACGCATCAGCGGCGATGCTTCCCCGATTTTCCATTCCGCTCCAATGCGCGCGGTAATGCGCACCATCGAACGCATCGCGCCCAGCGATGTGTCGGTGCTCATCACTGGCGAAAGCGGCACCGGGAAAGAAGTTGTCGCCGACCTCGTCCACACCCTTAGCCCCCGCAATAAAGGGCCGTTCATCAAAATTAATTGCGCCGCGCTCCCGCGCGAATTGATTGAGAGCGAACTTTTCGGTTCCGTCAAAGGCGCCTTCACCGGCGCGCTGGGGGACCGCGAAGGCCTCTTCCGCCAGGCGGAAGGCGGCACATTGCTTTTGGACGAACTTTCCGAGATGCCGGTTGACACGCAGAGCAAGCTGCTCCGCGTTCTCCAGGAAAAAGAAGTGCGCCCTGTTGGCGGCAAGACCAGTTACAAGACCGATTGCCGCGTCATCGCGTCCACCAATCGCCGCGTCGAAGAAGCCATCAAAGAGGCGAAGCTGCGCGAAGATCTTTATTACCGCATTAGCGCGATTTCGGTTCATTTGCCGCCGCTGCGCGAACGCCGAGAAGATGTGCTGCATCTGGCCCGCGCCTTCCTGAAACGGTTCGCCTCGCAAGCCGGCCGCCCGATTACCGATTTTACGCCGGCTGCTTCCGAGCGGCTGCGCAAATGCGATTGGCCTGGCAACGTGCGCCAGCTTCAGAATGAGGTGCAGCGCGCGGTGCTGATGTGCGACGGCCAGATGATCGACGTGCATGATCTTTCCGTGACCGACGCTCCTGCGGGCGGCGAAACCAACGACGAAAATCTTACGTTGATGGAAGCGATGGAACGCAACAAGATCATTGAAGTGCTACGCGAAACCGGCGGCAACAAACTCGAGACCGCCAAGCGCCTCGGTATCGGCCGGCAGACCCTCTACAATAAGATCAAAGCCTACGCGATCGCCGCGTAATTCTTCTCGCGGCCGCGCTCTTAGAAGCGCAACCACGAGGTATCGATAGTTTGAAGGCTCCGATTGGCATAACAAACGCTGCCAAAAGGCATAGCTCATGACTGTATGACTGAGCGTGACAGGCAAACTGAATTCCTGATGCGAGTGTTGGCGCTGGCGGACTGCAAGGACGAAGCCGGCCTGCAAACGCGCATTCACCAGGCCCAGCATGACGAGCAATGCCTTCGATTCGCATTTACTCTGGTGGGCTTAATCGGGGGCGCGGCGCTAGCCGGCCTGGGCTACTGCGCGGTTTTGCATCCGGAATTTTTTGACAACTCCACTCCCACGCTGGTGAAAATCTTTTGTGCTGTCGGATTGGGTTCTTTCATTTGCATGCTCGTGTTCTTTGGGTGCTGGCTTTGGTACCGGAGCGCATCGAATAAGGTGTATGAGGCGTGTCGGCAACGCGTGCTCGACGCGATCCAAACTCGTTTGAAGTCCCATCCCTCGCCTGTATTCGTGCAGACGCTGGACTTCTCGCTGCCGGTACCCGCCAAGCAGGAACGTCGTTCGGCAGCCGGCTAGGCTACCGAACCAGACTTAATTTCTGGCTATCTCCCAGGTGGTGAATGGTCCCGTAAATGTCCTGCGCAATCGTTGAACCGTCCGCCGTCGCGAGCTTTAGCTTCAGTTTATATTGGTTCACCGGCTTGATCTCCGGGATTTCAAGAAAGATGGTTTTTTTGTCGGCCATCAATTTGGCCGATTTAATCGCCACCGCGTCGTGCTTCTTTTGTGTGGGATCGTTGACCGAAAATTCCGGCGAGCCATAGTCGGGAGTCCATTTGTAGTTCCACCATTCCATCGAATAGCTGTCGACAGCGGCGGCGGAGGTTTCATCCAAGGGCGACGTAAAGCTAATTTGCAGTCCGCCCTTCAGCGCGTGTACTTCGCTGGCCATGTTCACGGGCTTGCCTGTGTAGCGCATCCGATAAAAACCGCCGTTCCGGAGGCCATCCGTCTGCCAGCCGCGCAGCCCGCAGAGATAAAGCTGGCCGTCCTGCGGGTTGAAGCGCGCGCGCATCACGCCCGAGGCGAACTTGAAAGGAAATTGCGTCATGGCGGCCTGAATTTCGCCATCAACGGTTTGATGCATAACGTGGAACAACGTCGCGCGACCGTATGACATAAACAGCATATGGTTCTGGAGCGGCCCCCATTTGTCGCTCGTCACCCAAACCTGCCCGCCGCCTGAGTTATCCATGTTCTTAGGGAGCCAGCAAATCGGTTGATCGAACGTGGTGGGCTTCGACGCGCGATGCGCAGTCTGAACCATGCCGTAAAAGCCGCCTTGCTTGACCCAATTCAGTTTGCTGGCGGGCATGTAATGACCCTCGTTATCGCTTGTAGTGATTTCGCCATGCGGACCCACACACAGTCCGTTCGGAGCGCGAAAACCCGTAGCGTAAACATCAAGTTTCGATCCGTCCGGCGATACTTTAAACAAGCAGCCGTGATGCGGCGAGGGCCTGGAATCCGGCGGCCAGGGCGCGCCTTTCGCGTAATAGAAATTCCCGGCGGGGTCCGTGTGCAAATCCAGGCAGAATTCGTGGTAGTTTTCCGTGACAACGGTGTCGTTGTTGAAGCATTCGTAGAAATCTGCCTCGCCATCGTTGTTCAGATCGTGCAAACGCGTGAGTTGATCGCGGCCCGTAACATGGATTTTGCCATCGACGACCTTGAGCCCGAGCGGCTGGAATAGACCCGTTGCGAACCGCTTCCAGGTGAGATCATTTTCTGAAAGGCCGGAAACAATCCAGACGTCCCCATGAAACGTGCAAATTGCGACGCGACCATCCGGAAGAAAATCGAAGCCACCGAAAAATGTCTGCGCGTTCCATGGATTGGGCACGGGCTCAGTGAGTGTATCCACGACGTACGGCACATTTGCATCCGCAGCGCGTTTTACTTGCGTCTTCACCGGTTCGGTCCACCGGAGTGCACCACCTTTGGTGAGTGCCGCCAGATCCTGCAGTGTGGCCTTGGGAATATTTGATTGCGGAGATATTGAGATACGCAACGCTTTAGCGGTCGGTTTTACCAAAGCGTTACCTTCCTTTTTTTCCAACACGCCACCGACGACATCAATGGTCAACCCATCGGCCACCTCGCATGCGAGAATGCTTTCGCTACACGGCTTGTC
>DATENK010000295.1:0-4874 GCA_035275085.1 Verrucomicrobiia bacterium
GCGTGTGCGATTCGGCACCTGCAGTGCAGAAAACACTCGAACAGGACTACAAGGGGGTGCGCTATTACCGGGAGTACGGCGCGGTGCTCGCCGAGCCGGAGATCGACGCGGTGGCGTTGGCGACGCCGGCGGTGACCCACTACGAGATGGCGAAGGCGGCATTATTGGCGGGCAAGGACGTCTTTGTTGAAAAGCCTTTGGCGGTTGAGAAGCGTCAGGGCGCGGAGTTGGTGGAACTGGCGCAGGCGAACGGCCGAGTGCTGATGGTGGGGCATATTTTGCGATATCATCCTGCGGTCCTGGCGCTGCAAAAGCTCATTTCCACCGGCGCGCTGGGTAAGATGTTTTATCTTTACTCGAATCGGTTGAACATTGGGAAAATTCGCACGGAAGAGAACATCCTTTGGAGCTTTGCGCCACATGACATCTCGGTGATGCTTGCATTGCTGAATGAAATGCCGGTGCGCGTGTCTTGCCACGGAACGGCTTACCTCACGCGCGATGTTTTCGACGTAACGGTGAGCCAATTTGATTTTCCCAGCGGAGTGCAGGCGCATATTTTTGTGAGCTGGCTGCATCCGGTGAAGGAGCAACGGTTGGTGGTGGTAGGCTCGGAAAAGATGGCAGTGTTCGATGACACAGCGGAAGACAAGTTGGTGTTGTATCCGCACAAAGTGGAATGGAAGAACCGCGTGCCGACGGCCCTGAAAGCTCAAGCAGAGCCGGTGCCGCTGGAAATGGTTGAACCATTAAGAGCCGAGTGTCAGCACTTCCTCGATTGTGTCCGCTCCAAGCGCGCGCCCATCACGGATGGGACCGAAGGACTGCGTGTATTGTCGCTGCTGGATGCGTGCCAACAATCGCTGATGAAAGGCGGCACGGCCATTGAGCCGGGGGCGGGCGAGCGCGGGTATTTTGCCCATGAGTCGGCATTTGTCGATGCCGGCGCGGAGATCGGGGCGGGAACGAAAATCTGGCATTTCGCGCACATTTTGAAAGGCGCGCGCATTGGAAAGAAATGCGTAATTGGCCAGAACGTGAACGTGGACGGCGGAGCCGTGATTGGGAATAACGTAAAGATACAGAACAACGTATCAGTTTACAGCGGCCTGGTTGTAGAAGATGACGTGTTCCTTGGGCCCTCATGTGTGCTGACCAACGTGAGTAATCCGCGTTCGCAAGTGAATCGTCATTCTCTGTACGAGCGCACGGTGCTGAAGCGCGGAGCTACGGTTGGGGCGAATGCGACGATTGTCTGTGGCGTGACGGTGGGCCGTTATGCGTTTGTCGCGGCCGGGAGCGTGGTCACCAAGTCCGTTGCTGATTATGCTTTGGTGGCCGGCAATCCGGCGAAGCAGATGGGTTGGATGAGCCGGCACGGTCATCGGCTGACAGGACCGGACAAGGAAGGTGTGATGCGCTGTCCGGAAACGGGCTTTCGCTATCGTGAAGTCTCGGCAGGCGTGTTGAAGTGCCTTGATCTCGACGAAGATGCGGCGCTGCCACCAGAACTCACCAAGGGAACGAAGGGCTACAAAGAATTAAAAACAGTATGAATGTGCCGTTGCTGGATTTGCAGGCGCAATATGCGCCGATTAAGACCGAAGTCGAGAAAGCGATCGCCTCGGTGATGGCGTCGCACCAATACATCCTCGGCCCGGCGGTGCAAGAGTGTGAGCGGGCGATTGCGCGGTACTCCAAGTGCGCACATGGGATCGGAATGACCTCGGGCACGGACGCGCTGCTAGTTTGTCTGATGGCGGAAGGCATCCGCGCGGGTGACGAGGTAATCACCACGCCGTACACGTTTTTCGCGACAGCCGGTTGTATTGCGCGGTTGGGCGCGAAGCCGGTGTTCGTGGACATTGATCCGGGCACTTACAATATCAACACCTCGCAAATTGCAGCGAAGATTACGCCGCGGACCAAAGCGATCATGCCGGTGCATTTGTATGGGCAAATGGCGGACATGGACCCGATCATGCAACTGGCCGAAAAACACCGCCTGGTTGTAATTGAAGACGCCGCACAGGCGATTGGTTCGGAATATAAGGGGCGGCGAGCGGGTTCGATTGGGCATTATGGTTCTTTTTCATTTTTCCCGTCCAAGAACCTAGGTGCCGCGGGTGACGGCGGGATGGTAGTGACCAACGATGACGCCCGCGCGGAGCGGGTTTCAATCCTGCGCGCGCACGGCTCGAAACCGAAGTATTACCACAAAGTGATCGGCGGTAATTTCCGGCTCGATTCAATCCAGGCCGCGGTCGTGTCTGCAAAGTTGCCGCATCTGGATGGGTGGACCGCCGCACGACAAAACAATGCGCAGCGTTACAATCGGTTGTTCGCGGAATCGGGATTGAAGGTGGCCGATACGGCCGCATTCCCGGGCAAGCGCTGGCAGCGTGGCACCCAGGTGTTCCTGCCGCGTTGGACGGAAGATCGCCACATTTACAATCAATACGTCATCCGCGTGGCCCAGCGCGACGCAGTAAAGACATTTTTGCAGGGTAAGAGCATTGGCACAGAGATTTACTATCCGGTTCCGATGCACTTGCAGGAATGTTTCGCGTACCTGGGGCATAAGGCTGGCGAGTTTCCGGAGAGCGAAAGCGCGGCGAATGAGACTTTGGCGCTGCCGATTTACCCGGAATTGACGGATGAGCAAGCGCGCTACGTGGTTGAAGCGGTGGCCCAATTTTTTCGGCGTCCGTGATCGGAGTCATTCATAAGGCGAGTGAAAGGGAGACGGTTGAGGAGTTTTTCCAACTCTTCAAGACCGCCTGGGAAACGTTTGAGCCAGGGCGTGGTTATGATGTTGTGCTGATCGGCACAGACGATCCGGCCCCGGCCGACGCGAGGCTGGTGATCAGGGAGCCAAGGCTATTCGAGGAGATCCGGGGATTGCTGGCGAAAGGCCAATCGCTTCAGGACGCGCTGATACCATCGTTGGATGTTCGCATCAACAAACTAAGAGAGACAATTCTGAAGGCGGGGATACCCCTGATCGAGATTCCGCCGACGCCGGCGGGTTATGCGTTCACGGTGTGCCTGACGCACGACATCGATTTCGTGGGCATTCGTCAGCACAAATTGGATCACACGATGTGGGGGTTCCTGTATAGATCCACTGCGGGCGCGATGTTGGATTTGGTGCGGGGCAAAATTGGCTTCGGAAAATTGCTGAGAATATGGGCTGCGGCGGCAAAGTTGCCGTTCGTCTATCTGGGTTTGGCGAAAGATTTTTGGGATGCATTTGAGTGGTATCTCAAGGTTGAAGATGGAATTCCGGCGACGTATTTCTTGATTCCGTTTAAACGTCGAGCCGGTGAGAAGGTGACGTCTGCCCACGCAAGTCGCCGTGCGACCGCTTATGATGTAACTGACATTCCGGAATCGGTTGCCAGACTACGACAGCGTGGCTGTGAAGCGGGTGTGCACGGCATTGATGCGTGGCATAGCATGGAGAAGGGGAGGGAAGAACGAACGCGCGTGAAGTCGGCCGTTGGCATTCGCATGCACTGGCTGCTCGCGGATGAAAGCACACCGCGAGTACTGGAGGAGGCAGGATATAGCTACGATTCAACTGTGGGTTACAATGAGACAATCGGTTTCCGCGCCGGCACGACTCAGGTTTATCTGCCGCCGGGCAATCGCAAGCTTTTGGAATTGCCGATGCATATCCAGGACGGGGCGCTATTTTTCCCGGGAAGGCTTGGGCTGTCCGAATCTGCCGCCTGGGCGTTGTGTGAGCAAGTGATTGATTGTGCGCAACAGCATGGAGGCGTGCTGACCGTGCTCTGGCACGACCGTAGCCATGGGCCCGAACGTTTTTGGGGGGAGTTTTACGTGCGTTTGGTCGAACGACTCAAAACCCTGAACGTCTGGTTCGCATCCGGACAACAGGCGGTCGAATGGTTTCGGGCGCGCCGTGAAGTTTCTTTTAGTGGTGGTGAATTGGCACATGACGGTGAGGAAATTAATCCGCCATTGCGGGTGCGTGTGCATGCGAATGGAAACAGCCGCGATGTTGCGTGGTCCGGCGGCGGCAAGCTGAACGTTGGGGCCGCAGAGGAGGCGGTGCTCGCAAAGTGAAGACTGTTTGCACGATCGTCCAAAACCCGTATGACATCGATATCCGGGTGCGGCGCAAGGCGGAAGCTTTGGTCGCCGCTGGTTACAGTGTGGACGCGATTGCCTTGCGACCCCCTGGCTCGACGCAAAAAGAGTACACCCTGAACGGGGTGCGCGTTTATACAATTTCACTGGGGAAAATGCGCGGTTCGCTTGGCCGGTATGCGTTTGAGTACGGAGCGTTCCTCATCCTGGCGTTTCTTAAGCTAGTGCGCCTGATGGGAAAGCGTCGCTACGCTATGGTCGACGTAAACACGCTCCCAGACTTTCTGGTGTTCGCGGCGTGTTACGCCCGTTGGCGAGGGGCCAGGGTGGTGCTGGATATGCACGAGATCACACCGGAATTCTTTATGTCGAAATACCGGGTCGGCGAGCGGCATTGGCTTGTGCGGCTGTCCACATGGCTGGAGCGGCTTAGTTTTCGTTATCCGGATCACGTGCTGACGATCAATGAGCCGATTCAGCGGTTGCTGGAGTCGCGTGGGTTGGATCGCGAGAAATCAACGATCATTATGAACGCCGCCGATGAGGCGATCTTCGATCGGCGCACGGAGCCAGCGGAGAAGACAAATGCGTTCGTGATGATGTACCACGGCACGCTGACGAAACTGTACGGACTGGACATCGCCATTGAGGCTTTGCATTTGGCATCCAATGAAATTCCGCAAGCCGAGCTTTGGATCCTTGGAAGTGGCTCCGAGAAAGCCGCGCTGCAGGCGCTGAGCGAAAAACTTGGCGTGCGG
>DATENK010000296.1:0-5133 GCA_035275085.1 Verrucomicrobiia bacterium
GATAGCAGCAACGTGAATTTCACCGCCGTCGGTCTCATGTCGATCAGCGGGCGTATTCGCACCGAATCCGGCCAGGCTCTCTCGGGCGTCACGGTGACTTCCGGCAACCGTAGCGCGGTCACCGGGCCCACGGGCGATTACACGATCACCCAAGTGCCATCCCGCACTCAGGTGGTAACGCCGTTTCTGGCGGGCTACTCGTTTGTGCCGCCGTCGCTTAATGTCTTTCCTCAGCGTGACGAAAACGGAATCGACTTCACCGCCTACACCTCATTTCAGGTATCCGGCCGGATCTTTACCAGCAATAGTGTCGGCGCAAACGCGGTTACGGTAACTTTACGAACCAACAGTGGCGCAGGCACACCGGTGATTCTGCTTTCCGATACCAATGGGGCTTATACATTCACGAACATTCGCGCGGGAACCTACGTCGTCACACCTTCCAAGGCCGGTTTTGGTTTCTTACCGCCCACGAACCTCGTGACTCTGGGGCCCAGTGTGTCGGGACTCAGCAACTACATGTTCGCGGCGTTTACAATGAGCGGCCGCGTGACAGCAGGCGGCGCATCTCTGGCCGGCGCGACGGTAATTCTGCGCACCAACGGCACCGAAGTAGCGCGCGCCGTCACCGGCGACACAGGCACTTATTCCTTCAACGATTATCCGGCAGCCACTTATGTGCTCACGCCACAACTTCAGGGATACCAATTCGCTCCTGTAAACCGCACCGTGGCGCTCGCGGGCAACAGCAACAATCTGGATTTCGCGTCGTCGGGCACCTATTCCATTCGCGGCCGCGTCACTAAGGATGGCACGGGCCTCGCAAACGTCACCATTCGCGCTGGCGGTTCAGTCAGCATCAGCGACGCAACGGGCAATTACGCGCTCACCAATCTTCCGCCAGGCGCATATACCGTTACCGCCGATGATCCGCGTTACGCCATGCAGCCGCCGAGCATCAACCTCTCGCTCGGACCCGACCAGACAAATGTGGATTTCCGCGCGGTCGAAGTTTACACCATCAATGGCGAAGTGACGGAAGGCGCGTTTCCACTCGCGGGCGTAGCAGTGGGCGCGGGTGGTGTAACGAATCTGACGACCAGCAATGGCCGATATACGCTCGCGCGCGTCCCCGCCGGCTCGAACGTTGTCGTGGGTGTGACGCTCCCGGGCTACGAATTCACCCCCGCGCAGCAATCCGTCGTCCTGGACAGCATCAAAAACGGCGTCAACTTCTCCGCTCGCGGCCTCTCCTCCGTCAGCGGCCGTGTCATTGACGCGGTTACCAGCAACGGTCTGACCCGCATCAAAATTACTGTTGCCGGCCGCTACGAGACATTTACCACCAATGGCAATTACTTCCTCACTAACGTCGGTCCGGGCCTGGTTACCGTTTTGCCCTCGCAGACTAATCGCGGGTTTAACCCCGTTTCCCGGCAGGTCGTCGTGCCGACCAACTCGATCGCGACCAACGTCAACTTCGTAAGCTTCCGCGCCTCGAAACTGTTTGGGCGGATCACGTTCGAAGAAACGACCAATGGCATTCCGAATGTGACGGTTCGCGCGGAAGGCAATTTCACCAACATCAGCGTGTCAACGGATGCGGATGGAAACTACATCTTCCCCAGTCTGCGGAATGACTTCTACAAGCTCACACCTTCCAAAACCGGCCAGGGCTTCGACCCGCAATCCTACGACGTCGATCTAACGGCCGATGCGCGGCGCGATTTTGTCGCTTTTCCGGGGTTTTCTATTAGCGGCCGGGTTATTGATGCCAATACCCTGGTCGGCATTCCGGATATCCAGGTCAACGTCAATACGCCACAGATTACGCCCACCCTTACCGATACGAACGGTTTCTTTAATTTCACGGGTCTCCGGGAAGGCGATTACACCGTCACCCCGCTGTTTCGGGGCTACGATATGAGCCCCACCGCTCGGCAATTGAGCCTCGGCCCGACCAACGCCACAAGCGTGACCTTCCTCGCGCGCGGCAATCTCACGATCATCGGCCGAGTCCTCGAAGGCTCCACGGGCATTTCGAACATTCAGGTCAGCCTGATCGGCACAAATATGCCGGGCACCAATACGCTGAGGCGCACCGCAAGTTCCGACGGCAGTGGAAGATTTTTATTTACCAATCTACCGCCAGGCACGGTTACTGTTCAGCCCGTCATGAATATCTTTACCCCGACTAACTACGTGCTTGATACGTTGGCCTATGACGAGCCAGTCTTCAGGGTTGCGACCAGGCTGAGTATATCTCGTTCCACGAATGGCTTGAAAATCACTTTGAGGGGGCTGCCGTTGCAAACCTACACGCTACAGACCAACGTGATTGGTCGGACGAACTGGGTCGATCACCGGCCAGCGCTGACCACCGACGCCAACGGCATGCTCGATTACTTTCCTTCGACCAATAGCCTTTCCGCCCCGACCCTGCTCTTCCGCTCCAGGCGGTAATCCAGCAACACGAATTCAGTCCGTGAGGATCTGCCAGATCGTAGCCGCCGAAGTAATGAGGCGGATTTCCCTTCGGAAGCGCCGTCGCCGCCGCCTCTGGGCTGTCCCGCCCGTAGGCATGTGAAGAGGCATATTTCCCGCTTCAGCGTTGGACAACGCCGAAAGCTTGGCCCTTGACACCGATATTTTATCCGCCATACTGTGGCCGATGACTGAGAGCAGTTCATTACAGTTTCGCGATACGGAGTCAGTGGCGGCTTGGGATTTCGGTCTGGCAAAAGCATGAATGTTCCGATTTTTGGTATGGGATCGAATTTTGTAGGTAGGGCAGTTTTGAACTGTCCGGACCCCTTCTTTTCCTTGAAATGAACGCCGCCATTATTGTTGCCGCAGGCAAAGGCGCCCGGATGGGCAATCCGGACAAGCTGTTGCTCAGTGTCGCCGGACGGCCGGTAGTCGCTCATACCTGGGCGCGATTTGATGGTTGCCAAGCGGTGAACGAAATCATCCTGGTGATTCGGCAGGAGCAGGAAAGCCTCTTCCGGAAGTTGGCGACCGAGATTAAGGCGCAAAAGCCGTTTAAGTTGGTTTACGGCGGGAAGGAGCGTCAGGATTCCGTTTGGAATGGATTGGAAGCGCTGTCGCGGAATGCTGAATTGGTGGCGATCCAGGATGGCGCTCGCCCCTGCACAAGCGACGCCTTGATCAAGGCGACCTTTGCCGCCGCGCGCGAACATGGCGCGGCCGTTGCCGCCCAGCCGGTTACCGACACAATCAAAGAATCAACAGACGGTGAGCGCATCACCCGTCATTTGGACCGGTCGCGGCTTTGGTCGGTGCAAACGCCGCAGACCTTTCGGGTGGATGTGATCCGCCGCGCGCTCGCTGCCGTGCGCGAAAAAGGAATGATCGTCACAGACGACACCGCCGCCTGCGAATTGATTGGCCAGCAAGTAAAGCTCGTCGAAAGCGCGGAGCCAAATGCGAAGCTAACCTTCGCCAAAGATGTGGCTCTGATTGAACGGCTATTAAAGGCGTGAATAAGATGCCAAATCGCGCTATATTCGGCGGGATGAAATCGGCCGCCGTTTTCCTGTGGTTCTGCGCCGTCTCCGTCCTGTTGGCCGCCCCCGCCGCCGCTCCGGACCGCATGCTGCAGCAGGAGCAAAAGCAGCAGCAGCTTAAAAGCACTACTGGGCGCGTTGCTTCGCAACTGAGTTCAATTATCGAGGAATTTCAACGCAATGGGATTGAAGGAGAAGATGTCAAAGTTTTGCGCGCCATCGGCGGCGTCCTGGGCAAGTTGAGCGACAAAGACATGGACCGGGTGGTCGCGTTACTGCAACAGGCGCGTTCGTCGGATGATCCCAATGCCTCAACACGTACGGCAACGGATGCGTACGCCGGACAAAAGCGGATCATCATCCAATTGCAACAATTGGTGCTCGAATATCAGCGGCAGCAAGCGCTTTATGAGTTGTCGTTGCGCTTCAAGGAATACGCGGCGCGCCAAACGGCGAACATGTGGCTTGGCGTTTCATTGGCGCGCGAAACGGAGGGCAAAGTCCTCGGTTCCTTCAGCGAGCCGCAACAGTCCAGCTTGCGTGTGCAGCAGATCGACCAGGAGACATTGAAGGACGAAATCATCCTCACGCTGGGCAAACTCGAACAGATTTCCAAGGACATTACCGATGGCCCCACCAGCGAGCGTCCCAAGCTTGCGCTGCAGCAGGCGCAGGATGGCGCGCTAAAGCCCTCGCTGGATTCTTCCATCGACGACTTAAAAACCGGCAAACTCTTGAGCGCCAGCGGGAATGAAAAGCGCGCGCGCGATCAATTGCGTGAGATCGCGCGCATTCTGCTCTTGTCCCAGGGCGAAATGGAGGCGCTGCGGCAGGCGCTGCATGAAATTGAGCAAGCCATCGAGCAGCAGAAGGCAGTGGCCGAGGACACGCGCAAAATCGATAAGGAAGATTTAAAGAAAGTGCAGCCGCGCCAATCGGAGTTGGTGGATTCGACGGACTTGATTCGCCGGGACGTGGCGAGCCTCGCGCCAATCGCCGCGGACCAATTGGAAGCGGCCATGGATCGCATGCAGGAGGCGCGCAAGGCTTTGACCGATGACCGCGATCCGAAGAAGCAGCGTGAGAAGGCTCCGCCGAAGCAGGAAGAGGCTATTGCCAATCTCGATCAGGCTCGCCGGACGCTGATGGAGGAATTGGCCAAGGCGGAACAGTTCGCGCAAGCCCCAGAGAATGCGGTCGAAGAGCTCAAGCAGATTCAGGAACAAGTGCGCGAACTTATCAAGGACGAGGAGCAGGTTAAGAAACAAACCGCGGAAGCGAAGCGACAGGATTTGCCGTCCAAAGCACCGCGCCAGGGCGAATTGAAAGATACCGCGCAGGAATTGCAGCAGAAGGCCAGTCCCAAATCGCCCAGCGCTTCGCAATCCATAAGTGAGGCAGCGTCACAGATGCAAAAAGCGCAGAATTCGCTCGCGTCCAGCCAGAACAATCCTGCCGCGCAGCAAGCTTCAATCGATGCCTTGCAGCGCGCCGATCAGCAATTGAGCCAGGACATTGCGCAATTGGAGCAGGCACAAAAGGAACTCGCCGCCCAGGAAGAAATGCTCCAAAAGCTGCACGCCATTATCGAGGAGCAGCAGAAAGT
>DATENK010000297.1:0-3019 GCA_035275085.1 Verrucomicrobiia bacterium
GCTCATGCGGCCCGCTGCGTTTCTTAAAGATGCTTAGCGCCTGCTTGATCTCGGCATTTGCTTCGAAATACCGAAACAACAAGACCGTGTCGGCCAGATAGCTGACGTCAAATTCGTTAGCGCTTTTGTGCGCGTCCAATATCATGCCGTGCTGTGCCACCACCATGATAGTGGTGATCCCCTTTTGGTTGAGGTACGCAAACATTTCGTGCAGATGCGTGGTCAGGTTTCGCTCTTCCGGCATCGCGTTCAGGTAGCCGTTCAGGCTGTCGATCACCACGATTTTAGCTCCCGCGTCGACGGCTCTGCGGACTTCATACGAGAAGGCGCCGGCCGACATTTCCGCCGGATCGACCTGCTGCGCATGCAGGAGCCCTTCCTTGATATACGCGCGCACGCCTCCTTTCTTGCCGAGGCACAACTTTTCTGTTCGTTCGATCATCGTGCCGAGCACCTCATCGAAGGCATACACCGCGGCCTTCTGTTTCCGCTTCAATGCGTCTATGACGAATGACATGGCCACCGTCGACTTGCCGACCCCGGCTGGGCCCAGCAACAGCGTCGTCGTGCCCGCCGTAAGACCGCCATCCAGCATTTTGTCGAGATTAACAATGCCGCTCGAAGACACTTCTTGCGAAAAATGATCGTGGTGGTCCGCCGCCACCAGGCGCGGATGGACAACCATGCCGCGGCCGTTCGCTATTTCATAATCATGGTAACCTTCCCGAAACTCAGCGCCCCGAACCTTGGTGACAAACAGCCGTCGGCGGGCTCGGCCGTACTCAGGCAGGTAACGCTCGAGAATGATGTTTCCACCCACCAGGCTTTCCGGCTGAATTTCCCCCATTTGGAAAGTGCGATCATCCAGACAGAGCACGGTTATCCCCTTTTCCTCAAAGTAAGCTTTAAGCGACAGCATTTGGCGCCGATAGCGTAGCGCGTCCCCGGACATCAACCTCATTTCCGCCAGCCCATCAAAAACGACATGAGTGGGTTTCGCCCGTTCCACTTCGGCGATAATCGCCTGCGTCGTTTCCCCTAATTCTGTCTCCGAGGGGTGGAAAACCGAAACCTGGGTTTCCCCGCGGATGTTGGCGGGTGAGCGCGACAAGTCCAGGAGTTCAATCCCGTCGAGGTTCCAGCCGTGGCTGGCGCACGCTTTCTCCAGGTCCTTCCGCGTTTCGGTCAGCGAAACATACAGGCACCGGTCCCCCGCGCGGACCCGACCGCGAATGTATTGCAATGCCAGGGTCGTCTTTCCCGAGCCAGGGTCGCCTTGAACCAGATAAAATCCGCCAAGCGCGAAGCCACCGATTAAAACTTCGTCAAGACCCTGAACTTCCGTCTTAATGAATCCGTTTTCAGCGGGCATAACCTGCTTCTAATATTAACTGGCTGCTGAGAGGAACGTGCCTGATCACCGCCCGCTACGATACCGACCGCCGCTGCCCATGGCAAGCCGCTGGCGGAATAGAACGCGATAGGGAATATACTTACGTACTGCGTCCACCGCTGGCGCAGTCTCATCCGAACCGTCCTTCCGATCTAGGCCGGTTGCTGCGACTTCCGCCCTCTGGCCCGTCCTCCCACTGCTTACTGCTTACTGATCACTGATCACTGATCACTGATCACCGATTACGGATTGACGATTCACCCGCGAAATCAGCCTCAGCTCTATGCTGTTGGGGATTTTACCCGCCCTGTGTTGCTGCGCGCTTTTGCTAATATATTTGCGAGCGAGGGGCGCAATGGTCAGCAGCAAGATTTGCGACATTCTATATATCGACGATAACAACGATGACGTTTACTTCTTTAGGCGCGCCTTTGAAAAATCCGCAATTCCCTGCGCCGTTCATGTCGTTAAAACCTTCCCTGACGCTGTCTTGTACCTCAAGGGCGACGTTCCTTATACCGATCGCGCCAGGTTTCCCTTCCCGAACCTGATCGTCTTCGACCTTGCCCTCAGGATCGCCGACGCCCTTGCCTTCATTCATTGGATGCGCAGCGAACCCGCCTTGGCCCGCATTCAATTAATCTGCCTTTCGGCTATCGATGACCCGCGCAAGATGAACCAAATTCGTGAGCTCGCCGTCACCGTCATCCCAAAGTCCGCACTGTTCGATGACCTTCTCAGTCTCATTCGAACCGTCCTCCCGATCTAGGCCGGTTGCTGCGCCTTCCGCCCTCTGGCCCCGTCCTCCCACTGCTTACTGATCACTGATCACTGATCACTGATTACCGATTTCTGACCGCTGCCGACACGAAGCTGACGGATTTCGCCTTGTTCGAAATACGTTGATTATGTAGAATCTCGGCCGACGCTGATGACATCGGGACATAGCGCATTTACAAACGGCGGATCCCGGCATGTTGAAGGGCTGGGCCGAAGTCGCAGCACTATCCGCGCCGAATTCAAGTCGAACGGTTCGCCGAAACCCGGCGGATCTTCCGAGCACAGTTCAACGTGTGCAAAGTTCCTTCTCTATTTGACGGCCAGTCCGAGCCTCTATGCCTTGTTTGCAGGAATCGTGACGCTAGCCGGTTGGTTTTGGCAGTGGCGGCAGCTTACGGACTGGAACAATAGCGGCATTTCAATGTTCGCTAACACGGCGCTGGCGGCAATGTGCGCCGGTCTCGCGATATTGATGAGACTGCTCCAACGACCGTGGGCGAGCACTATGAGCAGCGGCCTGGGAGCGCTGGTGGCTATTATTGGTTGTCTCACTCTGTTCGAGCACCTCTCCGGAATCAATCTTGGCATCGACACGCTCATCATAACGCCGAAGTGGGGAGAGCGAGCCGCGGTGTCCTCCGGGCGGATGGGGCCGCCGGCCTCCACGTGCTTCACGTTGCTCGGGGTTGCGCTGGTTCTTGCGGCCAACAACTGGCGCGCGCGTCGCGCTGTGCCCGCTTTGGGAGTTATTGTGATCGCGATTTCATTACTGCCAGTGATTGGCTACCTCTTTGATGCCGATCCCCTATTCGCGCTGGCGCGCCTGACGGGCATCGCGATGCAAAC
>DATENK010000298.1:0-2139 GCA_035275085.1 Verrucomicrobiia bacterium
GTCTTCGGAGCAGCCGCCAATGGGGGAACCGATCCGTCCATTCCCACCATCGCGATCGCCTCTTCGACCGCCGGCGGGGATTTGGCCGTCAGCGCAAAGATGAGCGCATGCCCTTTTTCGATTCTGGCGAACATGGCCTGATGCTGGCGAGCTCCCATTAAATTCCCGGTAAGGTCCACACGATAGAATTCTCGTCCGAAAAGTTGCACCGCAGTGATTGGCCCGACCCGCTGCAGCGGTTTGTCCGAACCGGTGAAAAGGTCCAGCGCGTGTTCTAAATACTCCTGGCCGGTTTGTATTTCCGGAGTGTGAGCAACGCTTTCGGCGGTCACGGTGATGGACATGCCCACCACGACATTTCGCGCAAGCAGGAGCGAATGGACGCGCGCCATGGATTGAAGCGTAGCAGATGCTGCCTGTTTGTTCCCGCTGTTGAGCGCTTCGGCGGCGTTACGCATTTCACGAACGGTGGGTTTTTTCAGCACCGTCCAGGTGTCGGGAATCTGCACCCCAAAGCTGAAGAACTTGTTCGTGTAGACATTGTTTTTCAGAACCGAGTCTTCCGGCGAATTGACCCGTTTCCCGCCACAACCACAGATGAGCAGCACCCAGGCGGCCATCAAGCCTACAATTACGCGATCCCGACACTTCATTCTGTTATATTTTCGGCAGAATCTGCCCAGGCTGAATAGAATTGCGCGTCGGAATCCAATGGGATCGGTTCTGCCTAAGTGCGGAACGGGCGTTCCGGGTCGCTTGCCGTTATTCCTTCGGCAGCCGCAATCCGGCCAAATTAATGCTTTCCCGTTTGGAAAGAGTGGCTTCCAGCTTTGGAATGTACATTTGTGTTTCGGCCGGAAGCCGGCTGGCGATGGCGGCATACGAACGCGCCTTGTATCGAGTAAGCAGTTGCTGAACGCGCGTTTCGCCGCAATTATAGGCCGCCAGCGCGAGACGCCAATCCTTGAAACGCCCGTACAGGTACCGCACGTACCTGGCCGCGGCCCGCGCGCTCTTGTCTGGGTCCAGTCGTTCATCCGTCGGCTCAATAGTCATCCCAAGGCTGCGCGCCGTCGCGGGCATCACTTGAAACATGCCCACCGCTCCCGCAGGACTTCGCGCGGCGGGATCAAACGACGATTCCACCTCGGCCATCCACACCAGGGCTCCGGGCACGCCCTGCGCAATGAAAAGCCGTTTTAACCGCGAAACATATTTCTCTGCGCGGCCGGGAAGCGGTCGCTTATCCAGCCGCCTCTCCCATGCGCCGCGTTGCGATTCAGGAGTGGGGTTGGACTTCGGCGATGGCAGGGCCTTTCGCCTTAACTCATCAGCCACATCCAGGTAATCGAAGTGCGTTTTCAGCCACGAAGCATAGGGACGCGTCTCCTCAAACTGTTCAAGCAACGGCTGCAAACGGGACGCCCCTTCCCTGAGCGGCGCTAAATCATACACATTGTCGTTGCCTAATGATTTGTTGAGTTCCGCGAACAACTCGCGCACCCGCTCACGATCCACCTGATTAAAAATGTGCAGCACCCCTTCATCGAGGTTCTCCCGCATCCAAACCTCCACCTCGCGCGCGAGAGCATCAAAATCGGCAGGCGCCGGCGTTTGCCCGCGAGCCCCTCCGGCCCAAAAAACGGCCATGAGAAAGCCGGCTCGCATTGCAGACCGTCCTGTCATCAACTGCATGACCTTGGGCGCGCGCATGCCGCGCTCGATCTTGTGCCAAAAGCAAAAATAATGCGAGATCTCCGTAAATTCACTCGTGGTTCAACGCACTTTCCGCTGGTCTTACCCTAACGCTCGGTGCACGATGCAAATCCATAGCATGGCCAAAGTTGCGCGCATTTCTGCTTCGGTGCTGGAACGGCCCGCCCGGCAGAAGCAGCCCGCCGCGCGTAACCAACCCCCCGCTCAGGTGTCAACAAATGCGTGGGCAGGCACCACCGCCGAGCGGCCAGCCGATATCGCTTCCTGCTTGCGAAAAATCGGCCAGGGAAACGAGGACGCCGCGCGCGAATTGATCGAGCGGCTTTATCCGTTGGTGCTGAAAGTGGTGCGCGCGTACTTGCCCCGGCGCGCCAGTGAAGAAGATTTGGTGCAAACAGTATACATGAAAGTATTCGCGAATCT
>DATENK010000299.1:0-21868 GCA_035275085.1 Verrucomicrobiia bacterium
AAGGACGGCTATGAAACGTTGACGGCATTGCGCGACGACGAAGCCACCACCACGATTCCATTTATCTTTCTTTCCGGCGCAACCGAAAAGATCGACATGCGCAAGGGCATGGAGCTTGGCGCTGACGATTATCTCACCAAGCCTTTCACGCACAAAGAACTGATGGCCGCGGTCAACGCGCGCCTTGAAAAGCAGGCCGACTTCCAGCGCCAGTCGGAAAAGAAACTGGACGAACTTCGCGGCAATATCACCATGGCGTTGCCGCACGAACTACGCACGCCGCTCAACGGCATTCTTGGGCTCGCAAGCCTGATGATCGATGATCACGCCACCATGCCCAAAGCCGAGGTGCTCGAGTCGGCAAAGTTTATCCACGAATCTGCCCTCCGGCTGCATCGCCTCATTGAGAACTTTCTCGTTTATTCGCAAATTCAATTGATGGCCACGAAAGCGGAGAAGATTGATATCTCCGGCTCGGTTAATCCGATCCAGGCGCACGAGTTCATCCCCGAATTGGCGCGCCCCATCGCCAAACGTTACAAACGCGAAGCCGACCTCGACATCCATCTCGCCTCAGCCAGCCTGCTCATCCCGCCGGACAACTTCCGCAAGATTATCGAGGAACTTGTCGAGAACGCCTTGAAGTTCTCCGAGCGGGGCAAGCCCGTGCACATCATTTCCGAAATCAGCAACTCCACCTACCACATCACCATCGCTGATCACGGCCGCGGGATGACGCCGGAACAGATTGCCCGCATCGGTCCCCACATCCAATTCGACCGAAAGATTTACGAGCAACAGGGCGCGGGTCTGGGCCTGATTATCGCCAAGCGCCTGACGGAACTCCTGGGCGGGCAATTTTCTCTGCAGAGCAAGCCCGGCATCGAAACTACCGCCAAAGTCTCCTTCGCCATCGTTGGCATTTAGCCACCGGACCGCGGCTGTGTCGTCAGACTGGCCGCAGCAGCGTGGATGTCTTGGACTGCCGAAGCTGCTTCATGGGCTCACTGCACCATAAACGTTCCAGGAATCTAATCCTGATCTTACGCTTAATCTTTCCTCGTCGCTTTTGCGGCAACGAGCGCTTCACATGCCCTTGCAAAGTCATTCGCTCCTATGCAAAATCTCCGCTGCAAATTGCTATGAAACGATTGTTTCCGCTCATTATGTTCTGTGCTGTCGTCGCCACTCTTTCTCTTGCGGCTGAAAAGGACAAAGAGAAACCCAAGGAAAAGGAAGGCGAAAACGCCGAAAAGACCGAGAAGAAGCTCGAATCGATTTTCCCCGACAAAAACCTCGAGGCCGCCGTCCGCAAGTTTGTGTTCGAGAAGCGCGACAACGATAAACCCATTGTCGAATCAGACGTGGTGCAGCTTTCCACGATCAACGGCGTCGGCATGAACATCAAGGACCTGACTGGTCTCGAAAAATGCCGCAGCCTGGCTTCGCTCGACCTTGCGCGAAATCAAATCTCGGATCTCTCAGCCATCAAAGGTCTTGCGAACATCCAGTATCTGAATCTCGCCGGGAATCAGATCGAGAATATTTCACCCGTCAGCGGCATCAGCGCCCTGCAATACATCGAGCTCACCGGCAACAAAGTGAAGGACGTCTCGGCGTTGTCTTCCCTGACGAACATGAATTCACTGTATCTCTCCAGCAACCGCATCGCGGATATTGCGCCCTTGCTGAAGCTGCAGAAGCTTTGGTCGCTGTACCTCGATCACAATCAGGTCGAAAATCTCAAAGGCATTGGGGCGCTAAAGCGTTTATCCACGCTTTCAGTTAGCCAAAACAAGATTAGCGACATCGCGCCGGTCTCAGAACTGAATGGGCTCTACTATCTGTTTCTGGAAAATAACAAAATCAAAGACATCACGGCGCTGCTGAACGCCGCCAAAAAAGATTTCGAAGGCGAAAAGCGCTTCGTGCCCTTCATTAATATTTATCTGGCCGGCAATCCGTTATCCAGCGCGTCAAAAAAGCACCTCGATAGTCTTAAGGAGTACGGCGCGCGGATCCACTATTAGCTGGCACGAGGTCACGCCGAACCGGGCCTTGTGGGGTAGGGCGGGGCGTTTCTTCTGAGCCGGGCGGAGTGTGCCGAGTGAGGTTCGAACCCTCACGTCAACCGCGCATCGTTGACTACCATGCAAAGGAGAATTAAGGTCGAGACAATCAGGATTTCCATGGATCAATCATCGCCGGACGGACGCGTGAACGCGATAGGGTAAGCGCCCCGAAGCGCCAGGGTTTTACAACTTAGCCCCTGTCAGACCCTCCACTTTCTGATACAATTTTTGCCGCTTGACGGTGAAAAGGATCCTCCTGTGCCTTGGATTTGTCCTGACGGTTTTTTCCGCCAGCGGGGCCGTTCTGTACGTCCGTGCCGACGCTTCCGGCGCTGAAACCAACGGCTTTTCCTGGGCGACGGCTTTCAAGACGATCACTGAAGCGCTGCAATATGCCGCCACAGGCGACGAACTATGGGTCGCAGCCGGAAATTACCGAGGCACGATTGACGTCCGCGCTGGTGTCGCCCTGTATGGCGGATTCGCGGGCAATGAGACTGCTCGTACCCAGCGCAATTGGTCACTCCACAAAAGCGTCATCGATTGGGAGCTGTGGGGTGACATATCCGTGTTCTTTAATGAGAAATTTGGCCCGGCGGTGTTGCTCGGCGGCGGCTCTCGGCTCGATGGATTTACGGTCGTCAACGGCTGGCACTCTCACGGCGCGGGTATCTATGCCACCGACTCCGGCGCAACGATTGCCAACAACGTCATTGTCACCAATCGCGCTATTGGCATTCTCCCAAGCGCCATTCTCGTCGATCGCAGCGGACAGTTCAATGTCGCCAATGATTTCTTCCTGAAGACCGCCAACGATCTACTACATCTGCAATTCCCCTTCGGCGCCACTAACATCCCGGTTGCGCAGTACGGTCCCGGAGTCCATCGTATGTTGCAAGTCGCCGCAAACGTTTACGACGCTGCGCGCTCAAACACCTTCCCCTCCGTCTTCCGTCCTCAATTCGACTCCACGCCAGACGGCCCAATCATCAGCGGCTACTACGAAGACAATTCCGCCACCAACGTCATCCAGTGGCTCACCGCGAACCCGTACGGCGTTCCAATGATCATCGGCGCTCGCAAAGGATTTCCGAATTTCAACGAGCTCATGATCGAGTCGATTGTCTCGGCCGCTCGGCGACTTGAGATGCGACGGCAGACCACTAACTCCAGGCCTAACCAAACGAACGAAATGTACATTCTGGGCATTGAAAACCGCGTCGGTCTTGAAGCGTGGAACTCATACACCAATGCCATTTCCAACCGGGTTGATGTCGCTATTGGGAACCATCTCACGATTTCCATAACCAACAGCGACGGTTTGATCTTTTCCACGAACAACGTGTTTAGCGTTGCAACCAGTTATCAAACATGGCCGGGCTTCGTCAGCCCAAACGTTCCATCCTCTGCGAATGTGCTGAGCTTCAAGGTCCCGCTTTACACAAATACTACCACTCTCAGCAACGGAATTTATCGTGCGGGATTACCCGGATCGGTTGAGCCTTCGGGCTATACAAATCAGTTTGTCGCAAACTCCGGCTTCCACATTCCCGAATGGACGCTTACAGTTTCCAACAACCTTGTATTCGTCCTTCAATCGGGTGGCAGAATCATCGATTTCGTTGACCTCATGCTGACCAATTCGCTTGGGCTGACTACAAATTTTTTCAACGTCAACGCAGCTGCGCCGAGCGCGTCGGAAGGGCCCGTCGCTCTCTGCTGGAGCACCAATCGGCCCGGAACGTCTGTGTATGTCCCGACCGAAGGCGTTCAGCGACAAATTGATATTTCGTTGGAGCAGGTTGCGATTAGCGCGCAGCAATGGGCAGATTATGCAAATGTAAACGACTCGAAAAGTGCCATTACGAACTTTAACTTCTTCGTGTTCCCTGACAGATACGCGAGCGGCAATAATAATAATACGAATCTGGTTCAACAAGTGCCGTTTGCTCCGGCACGAAAAATGATAATCTCTGCCAGGTGGGAGGCAAATGATCCTTTGGTTCATGCCCTTCCTGAACATTTGAAGGACCTTACCAACAATGTTGTTCGTTACATGGTCCGGCCGTTTCTTGCGGTGCCTTTGACAAATCAGACCTTGTCTCAGGTGAATATCCGATATCGACCTTGGGGTGGGCGGCCTGGCACCAGCGGATACGCGGAGGCCTATGACCGGCGCCTGAAGGACGCAGCAGTCTGGAACGCAAACGACTTCGATTTTCCGACTGGCAGGAATGTCAACATCGACTGGCTCGACCGGATTCATCGCGGGACGCCGTGGCAGACTCTGTATTTTGATGGCGACGTGGCGCCGATGGACACATGGGTAAGACAATTGGCAGACTCGGCAACACATCCGACGAACGATTGGAAGATCATTGATTACTTGCGCCGGCAGCTCACGTTTTCGGGGTTGCCGACGCCAACGCGCGTTGTAAACAACACGATCGTCGGCAATGATGGCGGGTTGTGGATTGCCACCAATGCGGGCACGTCGGTGATGAACAATGCTCTGGCGTACAACTCGGCTGGCATTGTCGATGAAGGTGGCGCCTCAGTCGAGTTGAGCCACAACTGTGTTTCATGTTCACCTCAATTCGTGAATCCAATCGCGGGCGATTTATCGCTGCTGGCTACTTCGCCGCTAATCGACGCGGGCGATGGCAGCGCGCTCGCTTTTCTGGAACGGCCAATTTACGGCTCCGGGCCGGACATCGGCGCATTGGAGTTCGGACCAGATGGAGTGCCGGTTTTCACATTTCACCCCACGTCACCGACCGCATACGAATTAAATTTACGCGGCTTTCCTGGTCAGTCCTACATCGTTGAGGCTTCCACCAACCTCGCCGATTGGGGGCCGATCACGACAAATATTGCTCTGATGGGAAATGTCCTCATACAGGATGCAGCGGGGACGAACTACCCACATCGTTTCTATCGGGCCAAAGTAGCGAACCACCCCAATTGAGAGCGATTACGCGCGACGGTACGTTAGGGCGTAAACGAAGGAGGAGTATTATTATTATGAAATTACAAACTATTCTGGCACTTGGCGTCGCGACGAGTTTCCTGGCAGGCTCTGCCGTATTCGCCGAACATGAAGGCAAGGGAAAATTTCATTCCACGCAGCAAGCAGTTCGCGTGGGCGAATTCCTTGGCGCAACCGTGGTAGATCAAACCGGAGACCGCATCGGTCAGTTGAAGGACATTGTTTTTCAGCCGCAAACCGGAAAGGCTGACCTGGCGATTATTTCGCTGAGTCTGCCGAATCAAATGGACAAGCTTACGGCCATACCGTGGCAGCTCGTCCGGGTGACCGAACCCAACCGGCTGATGATCTCCACTGATCGATCGAAGCTGATGTCGGCAACGACATTCGAATCTTCCCATTGGCCCGAGTTCGATAATGCGTATAACCAGCGCGTTTATACCTATTATGGCTTGACGTATCCTGCCGTGGCAGTGGGCGCGGGTCCGAGCTACAGTGGCGAAGTAAAAGGCCCGATCGTGACGACAAAGGAAAACGAACCATTTCGTCGTCCGCAGCCGGATGGCAAGGACACCTTTCAGGATCTAAATAAGAGCCCGGAACGGTACAACAACAACCGGCCCAACGAATAACGGGTCTAACTGATTAACCAAAACAAAGCCTCGGGAAACCGGGGCTTTTTTGTTTTCATCGTTGCAGATGCGACGAGCACCGCTGCTCATCCTGTTCTTCTTCACCGGCGCGACGGCGCTCGGATACCAGTTGGTCTGGACGCGTCTCCTGTCAAACGTACTCGGCCATGAGATGCGGGCCGTCATCGCAGTGGTCAGCGGATTCATGGCGGGTATGGCGTTGGGATCGTGGCTGTTAGGCGAGGTGATCCGCCGCAGCCCGCATCCTGGTCGCTGGTATGGTGGACTCGAAGTTTTTATCGGGGTTTGGGCCGCATTCGTGGTGCCTCGCTATCCCCTCCTGCTCGTCCCAGCGGTAGTCGCGATGGGCGCAAGTTTTCCCGCCATGGCGCGGTTCATCCAGGGCCGCAACATTGCCGCCCTGTATGCTGCAAACACGCTCGGCGCTGTCGTCGGTATCTTGGCGGTCACATGGTGGCTGGTGCCTGCGGCCGGATTGCGCGCAAGCGGACTTGTTCTTGGCGCAGTGAACGTAACCATTGGATTCACGGCGTGGTTCCTCAATCGGCCAGTGCCCTTTCTGTCGGCTGACATTTCAGAAGTGCATCCACGCTGGCTGATCACCATTTGGCTAACGGGCTTTCTGGCAATCGGATTCGAGATACTTGGCATCCATGTCTTGTCGCAGGTCATGGAAAACACGGTTTACAGTTTCGCCGCGACCCTTGCGGTCTATTTGCTCGGCACGTCGCTCGGGGCCGCGTGGTACCAGCGTTATGGTGCTGAACGCTGGCTCAATGATCTGTTGGGCAGCACCGCCATTGTCTGTCTCGGTAGCATCATGATGATGTCTAAAGCGCAAATTATTTATAGTGGACTGCGAAATGCCTTCGGCGATTCCGATGTAGGCGTGCTCATGGCTGAACTGATCCTGGCCGCCACGGTGTTCCTGTTACCGACCTTTCTAATGGGAGCAATTTTCAGCCTTCTCATGCAGCAACACGAGAACTCGGTTTCAAAAATGTTAGCCGCGAACACGTTCGGCAGCGCGCTCGCCCCTTTCGTGCTCGGGTTCGGGCTGCTCCCGGTAATCGGCAGCAAATGGGCGCTCGTTTTGCTCTCAGTCGCGTATTTCGCAGTGATGACGCGCTCGCGGTGGGCAATGCCCGTTGTGGCAGGAGTTATGGTCGCTCTTGTGCCCAATGTTCGTCTGCTGCAGGTGCCGCCCGGCGGCACTGTCGTTGCTTACCGTGAGGGGATATTGGGTTCCGTGGCTGTGCTGCGCGATGCCGCCGGAGATCGCACGCTGAAGGTGAACAATCGTTTTCAAATGGGTGGTACTGCCGCCGCCGAAACCGAGTATCGCCAGGCGCGCTTGCCGTTGAAGATACTTGCTAACCCCCGGCGCGCGCTGTTCCTCGGCGTCGGAACCGGCATCACATTTTCCTGGACGACTATGGTTCCTGACCTCACTGCTGACGGCGTCGAATTGATCCCTGAGGTTCATGATCTCATGTCCTGTTTCGCACCGCAAAATTACTATGACCAGGCGCAGGGCCGCCTTCGCGTGCACGTCGCAGATGCCCGGCGCTTTATCGCGCGAACTCGGCGCGATTACGATGTGATCGTCGCCGATTTGTTCCATCCTGCTCGTGATGGCGCGGGCACCCTCTATACGCGCGAGCATTTCACGGCCATCCGCGAGCGCCTCGCTCGCGGCGGCCTATTCTGTCAATGGCTGCCGATGCATCAAATGGACGAGCAGATGTTGCGGGTCGTGACGCGAACGTTTCTGGAAGTTTTTCCGAACACGCGGGCGTATCTGCTGCATTGGAGTGTGGATGTGCCGGTGCTCGCATTGATCGGAACCGACTCATGGCCTTCCAATGCAGATCAAATCGCGAACGATCCAAAAGTCTCCGGCGGCTTCGTCGCCGGGCCGGAAGCGTTATGCAAATTTGCGGGCAATGCTCCCATCAATACCGATGATCATCAGATCATCACTTACGCCGCGCCACGTTTCACATACCAGCGCCATGCAAACTCTTATGACCGCCTGATGACCATCGTTGAAATCGAGCCGCCACCCACCGACTTCCTCAAAGCTCGCAATGTTTACCTCCATGGGCTGGTGCACGAAATTGAAGGCCGTCTCGATGAAGCCATCGACGCGTACATCCGAAGCGCACGCATCAGCGATCAGTTCACCATGGGCTATTCACGGTGTATTTCGCTGGCCGCTGTTCGCGCCAAAGATCGACCGGCCGCTGCCCGCGCTTTACTTGAGCGTCTTATCGAAGCCAAACCCAATGAAAAGCTCGCCCGCGATCTGCTCGAACGCTTGTTTCCCACCAGAGAAAACTGATACCGTCAGAAACTCGTGAGCAGAGTATTCCTCTTTGCGGGGTTGATCGCGGTGGTTGCGGCTCGGGCCGGGCCACTCCAATGGGAGCAGTACAATGGCTATCGCGCTGCCCGGCTGAATGTACCCCAGAACGGCCGTACCGGTTTCACTTTGTTGACACCAGACCAAACTGGCATCCATTTTACCAATCAACTCGGTTATGCGCGCTCCGAAGAAAATCAAAATCTTCTGAACGGGGCAGGCGTCGCGGCCGGAGACGTGGATGGCGACGGCTTGTGCGATTTGTATTTCTGCAACCTCGAAGGTCCGAACGGCCTTTATCGCAACAAAGGTGATTGGAAGTTCGAGGACATAGCGGCGGCAAGCTCCGCCCAATGCACAAATCAGACACCGCGGGGCGTCACCATGGCCGATGTGAACGGCGACGGCTATCTCGACATTCTCATCACATCCCTCTCCGGCCCCAATGCGCTTTTGCTGAACGATGGCAAAGGCAGATTTACCGACGTGACGGAACGCTCGGGCATGGTTCAGAATAAAGCCGGTGGACACACCATCGCCGTTGCCGATGTCGATGGTGACGGCGACCTTGATGTGTATGTTGCCAACTACGGGGAAAACTCCATCCTGCGCAGCGGCGGCGACATCTCAATTCGTTACGTTGGCGGTAAGCCGGTAGTAAGTGGCCGCCATGCTGCGCGCTTGAAAATCATCAATGGCCGTTACGTCGAGTTGGGCCAGGCTGATGTCCTGTTCCTCAACGATGGCAAAGGGTCTTTCACACCGGTCGCCTGGAATAGCGGCACATTCCTTAGAGAAGATGGCACCCCCTTCAAAAGTGCGCCTATGGACATGGGCCTTTCCGCAATGTTCCGCGATGTGAATGGCGACGGCGCTCCCGATCTCTATGTCTGCAACGATTTTCAATCCCCCGATCGTTTTTGGCTCAACGACGGGAAAGGCGTTTTCCGCCTCACCGACCCGCTCACAATTCGCACGACTTGCCATTTTTCCATGGGCGTCGATTTTGCGGACATCGATCGGGACGGCCGCGATGATTTCATTGTCTGTGATATGTTGAGCCGCATCCACGAACTCCGCATGCGGCAAATGGGCGCAACGAATCCTTCACCGGATGAAGTCGGTGAAGTCAGCGAGCGCCAGCAGGTGCGGCGCAACACGCTCTTTTGGAACCGTAGCGATGGCACTTACGCTGAGATCGCGAACTTCGCCGAGTTGGACGCCACGGAATGGACCTGGTCGGTCGTCTTTCTGGATGTCGACCTTGATGGCTACGAAGATTTGCTCGTGTCCAATGGACATGCGTATGACACGCAGGATCTCGACATGCAGGAGAAAGCGCCCGCGCCCGCGCCGCAGCAGGGCAGGGGAATGCGCGCCGCCAAGCGCCTTAAAGATTTTCCGAAACTCGAAACGCCAAATCTCGCGTTCCGCAATCGCCACAACCTCACCTTCGAAGAGATAGGCAAAACGTGGGGTTTTAGTTCCAGTAATGTCTCGCATGGCATTAGCCTCGCGGATCTCGACAATGATGGTGATCTCGATGTCGTAGTCAGCTGCCTGTGGAAAGCGCCGTTGATTTATCGGAACGAAAGCGCCGCGCCTCGCCTCGCCGTGCGCTTGAAAGGCAAAGCTCCAAACACGCGCGGCATCGGCGCTAAAATTACGGTGCGGGATGGCGCGGTACCGTTACAGACCCAGCAAATGATCTGTGGCGGCCGATACCTTTCCGGCGACGACGCTATCCGCGTATTTGCCGCTGGAGACAAACCGATGAGGATTGAAGTCACATGGCGCAGCGGCAAACGCAGCCTGATCGAAGGTGCTCTGGCGAATCACATCTACGAAATTGATGAAACCGGAGCTACTGAGGCTCTACCGCAAACTCACCCGGAACCGACCAAGCTTCTTTTCAAAAACGTGAGTGCAATTCTCAATCACAAAGACGACCGGAAATTCACGAATGACCTCGAACGCCAACCGCTCTTGGCCCGGCAAGTCAGTGATGTTGCCCCGCTTCTGGCGCTTGATGAAAGGCCGGCGGTTCGTGTCCTGAAACCCGCCTTTATCGGGGGACGTCCAATGCCGGGCCGTTATGCCGAAGCTGAGCCTCTCCAGTTCGCCGGACGCACTTTCAACGCTGGAATTGTTAATAATCCACTCCTCGCCGATCTGGACGGCGACGGCATGCCTGAACTGATCCTTGCCTGCGAATGGGGCCCGATTCGTGTTTACCGCGACAGAACGGAGATTACCGCCAAGCTCGGTCTCGATAAGTTCAACGGCTGGTGGCAAGGCGTCACGGTCGGCGACTTGAATGGCGATGGCGCGTTGGATATCGTTGCCTCTAATTGGGGCCTGAACAGTTCTTATGGCAAAGATCCCATCGCGCTTTACTACGGTGATTTCGATGGCAACGGCACGATGGATATTTTCGAAACGTGTTGGGACGCGCAACTCGGCCGCATGGTGCAGCGCCGCGACCTGCAATATCTCAGCGCCGGGTTGCCGCTGCTGCGTCTGAAATTTCCGACGCACCTTGCGTATTCGCAAACGCCAGCCGAATCCATTCTCAAAGAATGGCCCAATGCGAAAAAGCTCGAAGCGAACACCCTTGCATCCATGCTCTTCCTGAATCGCGGCGGAAAATTCGAAGCTGTTCCACTGCCGGACCAGGCGCAATGGGCGCCGGCGTTCGGCGTTTGTGTCGCCGACTTCGATGGCGACGGCAACGAAGATGTTTTTCTCAGCCAAAACTTTTTCGGCACGCGGCCGGAAGAACCGCGACTCGACGCCGGCCGTGGTTTGCTTCTGCAGGGCAATGGCGATGGCACGTTACGTCCAATATCTGGCGACGAATCGGGCATTAAAATCTACGGCGAGCAGCGCGCCTGTGCCTTTGCCGATTACGATGGCGATGGCCGCACGGATCTACTCGTGGGCCAGAACCATGGCGCCACGCAACTGTTTCATAACGAGGCGGCGAAACCGGGTCTGCGCGTGCGGCTGGCTGGTGTTGCCGAAGGCGCGGTGATCCGCCTTAAAGCCGGTCAACAATTCGGCCCGGCCCGCGCGATTCACAACGGGAGCAATCC
This sequence comes from Verrucomicrobiia bacterium, assembly GCA_035275085.1. Classification (GTDB taxonomy): domain Bacteria; phylum Verrucomicrobiota; class Verrucomicrobiia; order Limisphaerales; family DATENK01; genus DATENK01. The sequence goes on from DATENK010000299.1 coordinate 11,175, forward strand.
TGTGCAAGTCATGACGATGCGCGAGACACCAACGCATGTTTGGGTGCGCTGGCCCGGCGGCAAGACTTCGCTGAGCGAGATTCCCGCAGCCGCGAAGGAAGTTGAAATAAAGCCGTAGGCTTAGCGGCGATCTCTGCCGCCACCGCCTCCGCGGTAGCCGCCGCCACCTCCACCGCCACGGTCCCCACGGTCTCCGCGACCGCCGCCGCCTTCCCGGGGTGGACGGTCCTCCCGTGGACGCGCTTCGTTCACAGTTAACTTGCGGCCATGCAACTCGGCGCCGTTGAGGGCGCGAATCGCGGCGTCAGCGGCTTCTTTGCTCTCCATCGAGACGAAGGCAAAGCCGCGCGGCTTTTTGGTAACGCGGTCCACCATCAAGTTGACATCGGTGACAGTCCCATGCTGTGAAAACAGGTCCTGTAGTTCATTTTCAGTGGCGTCGTAGGAAACGTTACCCACAAACACGGTCGTGCTCATTGCGCATCCTTATTTGATCGAAACATTGATGTTGATAATTGCTAAACTTAACCGCACGCACTTTCTGACGAACGGCGCGGGAACACAAGCGGAAATTTTACGGCTATTTTGTCACACTTTTATCGTAAAAATGGGCTAATTCATGGGGCGGGCGGCCTAATCGGTATAAGGTTGTTACCCACCACATCCGCCAATATGTGCGCAAGACCCCGAACTGCTGAAACCGGCGCGGCGATGTCACGATGGTGGCGTCGGCCAGTGTTAACCGCCCGATCTTGCGCAGCCGCCGGCATAGCTCAAATTCCTCCATCAACGGAATGGCCGGCATTCCGCCTACGGCATCGAGCGCGCTTCGGCGGACGAAGATCGCCTGATCGCCCGCGATACGACGCCCGAGCAGCAGCCGGATCGCGCATTTTAAACGGGACCCGCGCAAGCTGATGGGCGAATTGTGAAATCGCTTCCAAAATCCGCCGGCTACGACCGTCGGGTCGCGCAAACATTCGAGCACGGCTCGGCCGGCGTCCGGCGGCAACCACGAATCGGCGTGAACGAAAAGCAGCACATCGCCTATGGCATGCTCCGTTCCCAGGCGCATTTGTCCGCCGCGGCCCGAGCCACCACGCAAAACGCTGCAGCCCAAGTCTTCCGCCAGCGTGGCCGTGCCATCCCGACTCTCACCGTCCACGACGATGATTTCTCTGATTTCCGGGATGGCTTTCAGACGTTCGATTGTTTGGGCTAGATTCTCCGCTTCATCGCGCGCAGGCATGATTACCGAAATGGAATTCAGCGGCTGCGGCTCGCCCAGTTTGCCGATGCGCAACTCTTCGCGCCAGAAAACCGCGGCGGCGATCATCGCCCATACACAAATGTCCAGCAGGGTTAACAGGGATGCCGCAGCGCAATCGGCGGCGGGAACTCCATACATTCCAAGCAACGCGACGGACACCAGTTCCCGACTGCCGATGCCCGCCACAGTGAAGGGCATGCAGCTGAGGATGGTGATTGCTGGAAACGTCCACGCGAGTTGGGTCCACGGAAGCGGTTGGCTCGCGACCGCACATAGGTTCACCGCAAAGACTGCGCTAGCTGCGGCTTGGGCAAGGGATGCGAATGCGAGTCCAGTCAGCCCGATGCGTGGTTCCGCGAAAAGCCGCACAAACCCAACGCGCAGGGATGCGAGTGTGCGGGTGACAAAGCCCTGGCCTTTCGGGCGCAAGAGTATAATCCCGATCACGATGAGCCCGACGGCCGTAATCATCGCTATAGCCCAAACGCCAGTCATCTGCATCGGCATGCGTTCGATCTCTCCCCACGTTCCTGTAAGAACCGAGACAGCCACAACTCCGACCGCGAGGAGTGCGGCGCCGCAAAACCCCAGCAGTCGATCGAAGGGCGCTGCCGCCAGCACTTGAGGGATGCCGACGCCAAACCAGCGGGAGTAGACAGCAGACTTTGCGAGGTCGCCTCCCGCCGCGCCGAACAACACGAGGAACAGAAAATGCCCCACCAGAAAAATTCGGCAGCTTGCCAGGAAGTGGCTCGCCGCATGCGTCAGCCGCAGAGCGAAATGCGAACGCAACCCGCCGACGGCAAGGGCGAGGCCGTATCCGGCGAATCCGAGGATAAGCCACCCCCACTTTACCCGGGCGAATGCGCTTTGAAGGAGGGTTGCATCGATCCGGCGATAGACAATAAAAAGCAATCCGAAGGTAACCGCGACTGCTGCGAGTCGAGTACCCCAGGTCCAGGATTTACTGCGCCGTTGCGAGGACACAAATCTTCCGCTGCCCGTCGTCAATAATCATCCATCCCGCCTGCTGCGCAAAGTAGCATTGACCCTCGGGATTGAAGGAGAATGAACGGATTGCGAGTTGCCAAGGGTGGAGATGAGCGTGAAGCAATCCGGACAGTTCGGTGAGCGGGCCGGATGGAAGTGCTTGATAATCAAGGATGTCGCGGGGGGGGAGGGGGTGGTTTTTGTCCGGATTTGTCCGGATTCCGCCAATGGCTGGGAAGCAGGAATACCACACCACGGATAAACACGGATTACCAATGATCGGGGAAGGGCTCTTACATTTTTTATGTCCTCGTGGCTCCTCGTAGGTCCTCGTAGCTCCTCCTGGTGCTAATGCTCCGGCAATGATTGAGGATCCTGCATGCGCAGGGACGCGAACCGTTATGGGTTTGAAAGTTTTCACGCGTCAATAGGCGTTAGGACTCCCGTTGAAAAGAGCCCATGCATGATCCGTGGTTCTTCCAGGACCTGCTGCCATCAACTGGATGCCCCCAGTCACACGAGTAGGATACCGAATGCGCTGCCGGTGTCAAGGGGAAAGGAGGCACATGAGGGGCATGCAGCGAAGGTGGTTGCCTGGGATGCGAATTGCACGAATGAACACGAATTTGGATTGTCGGCTCAGGTAGGCAGGGAAAGGAAGGGTGAAGGAGAGGCGGAGCGTGGAATGCATAGGACGGATTTCGGAAAAGAACGGAAAGGACAGAAGGGACGTAAACGACATGGGGCGTAGCCGGGACAGTCACAGCAACAGCGATTTGAGATTTCAGGATTTGAAATTCCAGAGCGTGATTCGCGGATGGCATCGCCAGGCTGGATCGCCCGCTGAAGCGGTTATTGCATGAGCACTGCTTTGTAGAAGCGACGAAAGGGCCAATCAAAGACAGGCGAAGAATCGACGACGGTAAAGGTGCCATTGGTGGCGAGGCGGTTAGTCCACATATTCCAGTTCTGAAGGTCGTAAGAGGAAAGGACGCCGTACTTGTAGCCTGGATCGACGGTGGCTGTGATTTGGACGGTGGAGTCGGGTAGCTGCCGGATGGCGAGGTGGGCGGGGTTGTGACCGGTGGCGGGCAGGCCGTCCGGAACGATTTCGCCCGTGGGCAGAATTTTTGTGGGATAGGTGCCGTAGGCGAACTCGGCTGGATTGCGGAAATAGATCCAGTGGAGTTGAGTGGGAGTGAGACCAGCCGTGTTGTTTCCGAAAAGAATTCTGTGCTGTCCTCCGCCGAGGTAAGAGCCAGCCCAATTATCAATAATCATGGTGCCGCTCGGAGCCCACCCCATGGCGCTGCTATTGTTGAAGCGGACGACCGCTGAGCCCGCGGGCATTGAGAGAACGTTAGTCAGGCTAAGGCCGACGAGTTGGAGCGTGCCGAACTGTTGCAACCCCGGTGCAACAAAGACTTGCGCGGCACGGAGTTGGCTGGTCCCCGTTACGAGGATAGCGCCGCCCGTTTGCCGCAAGGTGGCGTTTGAATCCGCGAAGAGGTTGGAAACGATCAGTTCGCCACCCGTCATTTCGTAGCCTTTCCAAAACGTGTTATAGACCCTGCCCAGAATGCTGAGGGTATTGCGGACGAGGTGCGTCCCGCCGTTCTGGAAGAAGCCACCGTTGTCCGCATCGAGCAGGACGTTTTCAGTGATCAGCATTCCGCTGTTCAATGCGTAACCCGTCGAGCCATACCAACCCGTGCGGAGGCGAAGATCTCCCGCGACTTGATTGGTCCCGCCATTCTGCTGGAAGTGCGACAGGTCGAGTGAAATTCCGGTCGAGGACAAAAACCCGGCGTCCAATTGAAACGACGATGAGCCGGCCAAGCCGCGATTGTAGGTGCCGAACGAGAGAGTAATTGCTCCTGGGGTTGTGACGACACCGCCTGCCTGATGAAAGCCGCTGAACATGCCGAGAGTGATGGATGGTGACGAAATTACGCCGTTGGAAATGATGTAAGAACCGCCGGCGCCGCTGGAGCTGCCGATACTAATTGGTCCAAAATTGGTGCCTCCGTTTTGCACGGCCCATCCGCCGGGCGCAACAGGACCATTAGCTGAAAGCGTTACACCGCCATAGTTTAAACCGCGATTCAGGACGTACTTCGCCTGCCCGGTGATTCCAACGACGGAGTGAACAAGTCCGCCATCCTGCTGGAAGAGAGCATTGTCAGCGAAATAGGTCGTGCCATTGAAGTCTCCGTCGCGGAGGTTGTACGTGCCGCCGCCTTCGAAGTGCAAAATGCCAGGGGAATTGCTGCCGCCATTCTGGTTGAAGACACCGGCGTTAGGTCCGCCGACCCAAAGGTGCTCGAGCTTCAGGGTGCCGCTGTTGAGGTTATAAATGCCGGGGCCGGCCCAGCCGACGTCCGCCTGGTTGCCGATGACCTGGGAACCATCATTCTGGTTAAACTCTCCACCAATCGACAACCCGACACCCGTCGGACCATTGAGGCGCAAGCCGGACGCGAGCATAGTCATGGCCGCGCCTGGGCCGACGGTGATTGAATAGCTGACGGTGAGAGGATGATCGAAGCCCGCGTAGTTTAGCAGCAGCGTGTTGTATGAATCGACTGGGGACGCCACGTTGATGGAGTAAACGGTCAAGGTATCTGGAAAATATTGGGCGGTGCTCGGCGCGATTTGCACGGCTTTCCAGCCGGCGTTAGTGATCATGACAGCATGGCCATAGTTCGGGAGTATGCCCTGGGACCATTGAGGCTCCTCCCAATTGCCGCTGGAGGCCTTGAGCCAGCTATTCGCGTCCGCGAAAGCAGAAAGAGCCGATGCTGTAAAAATGGATAATGCGAGCTGGCCGAAACTCCGGACGGAGACGCCCCTCTTGAACAAGCGCATACCTGAATTAAACGGGTAATGCTCGAGGCTGCCGCAAACAATGGGGTGCAGTACGACTCGATCCTTTGCGTGGATGTCCAAGCTAAAGCTGGGGGAGGGCAAGGGCCGCGGAGCGATGGAGAACGTCGAACACTGAACATCAAGCGTCCAGCGTTCAACTTTGAAAAGCAAAGGGCAGGAGCGATGAAGGAAACCGGGGGTGTGGAATGCATAGGGCGGATTTCGGAACAGGACCGAAAGGACAGAGGGACGTAAACGACATGGGCCTAGCGGCGAAGAGTTCGCCGCGACGAGGCACTAATCGTTTGACTTTCGTTTCTTTGGGCGAACGAATAAGTGTGGCTCGATGGCGTGTCGACGTATGAAAGGTGTGTTGGGCGTGGTGTGGCTGGTTCTGGCGGGGATGGGTTATTCGCCGGCTCGGGATTTGATTATCAATGGAGGCTTTGAGTCGCCGACGATGCCATCGGCTGCGATCGAGAGATATGCAGAAAGGGCGACGAATTTGTCGGCTGGGTTGTGATTCACAGTAATGGATCGGCCGGTGGATACGCTTCTCGGATGTCAACCGAAACGAATGTTTTATAGCCGCGACTTTGACGCGAGCCTCGACGGGGGATGAATTGGAAATCGTGACAAAATTCTGCGGTTGCCGCAAGAGTGAAATCCGTCCTCGGTTCAAGGGGATTACAATTACGGCATTGTGGGTTTGAAGAGCAATTGCGAGAAGTTGTAGAGGGCTTTCTTCCAGTGTTGGAAATCGTGGGCGTGATCGTCAACATGCCAGATGTGGGGAACTGTTTTGTCTTTTAAGTAAGTGTGAACGTTCTGGCTGATGCGAATGAGACGGTCTTTGTTGCCGCAGGAAATCCAGAGGAGCTTCAATTGTTGCTTGGCCTTTTCGGGGTCGGGGATGAGTTCAGCCGCGGGCTTTGTGTTCGGCGCGGATGAGAAGCCACCGACCCAGGCAAAGGTGCCGAGATTCGCGAGGCCGAAATTCAGGGATTGTCCGCCACCCATCGAAAGCCCTGCCAGGGCGCGGCTCTCACGATCTTTCTTCACCGAATATTTCGATTCGATAAAAGGAATGAGATCGCCGAGCAGATCCTTGTCAAACTTTCCGAAAGCAGGGGCAGTCGCCATCGCGTTTGTGCCGGGACGATCGTCGGGCTGGGCGCGACCGTTGGGCATTACAATGATCATGGGCACGGCCTTTTTGTCGGCGAGAAGGTTATCAAGGATGATTTCGGGATGGCCGCCGCGGCGCCATTCATTTTCGTCGCCGCCGATGCCGTGGAGGAGGTAAAGCACTGGATATTTCTTGTCGGCGGAGTAAGCAGGCGGCGTGTAGACGACGGCTTTGCGTTTGTTGCCGACGGCTTTGGAGTCGTACTCCACAGTTTCCACTTTGCCGTGCGCGATGCCATCGCGGGCCTTGTCGAATCCTTCGGGCGGGTTTGGAAACGCGGCTTTGTCGTCGGGGCCAAGTTCTATGGGACCGCCGTAACGTGCGCGTTCGCGACTGCCTTGGGGCCGCTCTCCTGTCGGCGATGCTGCTGCGGCGACGCGAGTGATTAACGGTTGCGGGCTCTTGATTTCGCCGATGTGGGCGGCTAATGCAGAGAACTGAAGGGCGGCGAAAGTCAGGATGAGTGGAGCGTTCATATTGGCGGGGAACAATGTTTGGGTTTCGGTTTGATGCGTCGGCGGATCGTTAAGTACCTGGAATTTTGAAGAGGAATAGTTCACGGCTTTCGGCGGCGACGAGCAGGCCGTCAGGGACGAAAGTGCAGCCTTCGATGCTTTGGTGCAAGAAGACGACGCGGTTTCGCGGGCGCAGGAGTTTGGTGCTTAGGAACGTGCCGTCGAATTCGAAGAAGAAGGCGCCTTCTTTGGAGATGGCGGCGAGGGTCTTGCCGTCGGATGATACCGCGGCGGCTGTCACAGGCGAATCAATGACGAGATGTGCGAGCGATTTCAACGTGATGGGGCCGTCGGAACCCTCGAGCGGGAACGAGAATACTTCCGCCATTTTGTTGCCGGTGACTTTGCTGATGAGGTAACCGTTGGTGCCGACAACCACGATGCTTTCGCAATCCCGGGGCGCCAGTGGGTAGCGCAGTGTCCACTGGCGTGTGACGTGGATCGATTTATCGCTGTGCTTCGGGTTTGGCTCGCGAAAGCGGTAGACGGCCACTTCCATGCGCTTTGCATCGTTGTTGCCGGTGTCGGCGGCGTAAAGATTGTTGCCCGCATCCATGGTGATGTCTTCCCAATCATGGAACTCTGCGCCCTTAATCTTGAACTGGGCGAGCGTCGCGCCTTTGCGGTTGATGGCGTAGAGATGCTCTCTTTTACCGTCGTTATGGACCCAAAAAACATCGGGGTATTGGCGGCTGGCGACGATGCCAGAACATTCTTTGATGTCGGGGTCGGCGATTCTCGCGATGCGGTCTACGTTTGCGGCGGACGCGGAGGAAGCAAAGAAAAGCGCGAACAGGATGAATGGGAACGAATAGACACGGAGGAAGAGATTAGGAGTAAGATTAAGATTAGGATTAGGAGCGAGAGGTGGACGGAGTGCTTCAATCGCCGGCTTCATGCGCGCACTCAAAAAATGGATTCGGGCTGAGCGGGCTTGCGCACATGCTGGTTAATACATTGCACTAAATTATCCACGCTTACCGGTTTACCCAGAAAGAGCGCACCGCCACTCTGCAACCCGCCGGCGCCGGCTTCCTGGGGGGAGACGGTGGCGGTCAAAAAGACCACCGGCACGTTTTTCAGATTCCGGTCGGCATGAATTTGTTGCGCGACGTCGCCGCCGTCCGCGCCTGGCATGACCACGTCGAGCAAAATCACATCTGGCTTGAAGTCCCTGGCTGCTGCGAGACCGTTTAGCGCGCGATTTTCTTCCCGCACTTCGAACTCGCCTGTCTTTTCGAGGTTCAGCTTCACCATCCGTGTGAAGGTCGCCTCGTCGTCGATGATCAACACGCGTTTCTTTTCCATAACTCTCAAATTTTGAATAGCAGCGTCGCCGCCACGCCGCCGCCAGTCGGTCGATTACGAATATCAAGGTCTCCGCCGTGAAGTTCCACAATTTTCTTTGCCACGGTCAGGCCCAGGCCGGTGCCTTTGCCGGCGGGCTTCGTTGTGAAAAACGGGTCGAAGATTTTCGCGAGCTTGTCCTTAGCGATCCCCTGGCCGGTGTCGAGCACTTCGGCGATCACCACCTTTTGCCCCGCGCGGAACTGCTCCCCAAACCGCCGTTCCTGGTCCTGTTCGATATCCTGGGGGCCGAGCTCTTTGGTGGCGGTGCGGACGGTCAGCGTGCCGCCGGAAGGCATGGCGTGGATTGCGTTCTCCAACAAATTCACGAAAACCTGTTTGATCTTATTCGGGTCCAGCTTCACCGGCGGCAGTTCGCGCCCAAGTTCCCGCACAATTTTGATCGACGGCCCGGCTTCGTGCCGAACGAGCGCCAGCGACTGTTCCATGACCGCGCTCACGTCCTGCGGCACAAGGTCGAGCGCACGCGTGGCCGAAAAATCCAACAGCCCCATGATGATTGTGTCGGCGCGCCGCAACGCTTCGGTCATGTCCGCGAGGATCAATTTGCTCTCCTCACTGGGCTGCTGCAGGTTTGTGCCGAGGTAATCGATGCCCATCCGGAGAATGGCAAGCGGGTTTTTCACTTCGTGCGCGACACCCGCGGCCAGGCGACCCACCGACTGCATCTTCTCCGCCTGGATCAATTCGAATTGCGCGGCCTTGACCGCTTCATGCGACGATTGCAACTCTGTCAGCGCTTCTTGCAGTTGCTCCTGTTTCAGGGCCAGCTCCGTGTTCGCCTGCTGCAGCTTCTCTTCCGCGCGCTTCTGTTCGGTGATGTCGCGCGAAATACCGAAGTTGCCTACGATACGGCCGCGCTTGTCCTTCAACGGAAACTTTGACGTAAAGGCCCAGGTTACCGAACCATCCGGCAGGATTTCCTTCTCAACCTTGCCGAGAATTGGCTGCCCGGTGCGCATGATCTCCTGCTCGTCCTTGATGGCGATGCCGGCATGCTCCGGGGCGAAGAAATCGAAATCGGTCTTCCCAATCGCTTCCTTGAAACTGTTCAATTTGAATTGTTGCGCCACCGCTTTGCTGATGCGCATGAAGCGGCTCTTATCGTCTTTAAAATAAATGCGGTCGGGCAGGTTGTTTAGCAACGTATGCAAGAGGTCCCGCTCTTTCGCCAGAGCTTCTTCGGCGCGTTTGCGCTCGATCGCGTAGCGCATCGAACGCGCTATGATCCGCGCGTCCACCGCGTGCCCCTTCACGAGATAATCCTGTGCGCCCTCGTGTACGGTGTTCATCGCCAGCGATTCGTCGTCCTGGCCGCTGAGGACGATGATGGGCGTCTCCGGCGCTGCTTCGGCGGCGCGCTTGAAGGTATCCAACCCGGTGCAATCCGGTAAGGTCAGGTCCAGTAAAACCAGGTCGATGCCGCCAGCGGCGAGTCGTTCGATTCCCTCCTTCAAGGATGCGGCAAGGACGAGCTCGAAATCTGCGAAGGAGGGTTCCGCTAAATACTCCTGCAGCAAACGCGCATCCCCGGGATTGTCCTCGATCAGCAGAATAGTGTGTTTGGCACGAACATTCACGACCGGTAGCGAACTGCCGCGATTGTGCTCGCATTTGCCGCGCAAATGCGAGCCTTTTTGTCGTCTGCGGATTTCTGAGGCCGCTCCCTTACGGTCGCGGCTCTGTTCCGGAATATGCTGCAAGTGAGGACATGGCGGCTAAAATCCCCATAAAGACGAAAGGCCGGTGGCAATCTGCCAACCGGCCCTGTGAATTATGCAACCGCGGTTAACCGCGCGCGCGATAGTCTCCACGTCGGTCATCGCGGCCACCGCCAAAGCGGGGCGGGCGATCTTCCCGCGGGCGCGCGATGTTGACCGTCAACGCGCGGCCTTGAAAATCTTTGTTATTGAACATTTCCACCGCCTTCGCGGCTTCAGCCTGGTTCGCGAACTCCACGAACGCAAACCCGCGACTCTTGCCGGTAAACTTATCCAGCATCAGGTCGACGGAATTGACGGCTCCGGCCTGAGAGAAATGATCCATCAGGTCCCTTTCCATTGTCTTGTACGGCAGGTTGCCGACGAAGAGTCTTGTTTCGCTCATAACTCACCATTGCCGGCCCAGGAACCCGCGGGAGAACTGCACAGGCAGAAACTGACCGTCCGTCTAAGTGCATTCCATGGACAGTCTGTCGTTTGACACACACGGGCGCTCTATGACCGTGCGCGGATACTTAATAAAATTCATTTTGCCGTCAACACCCTTTTCAACAATTCCCCATTGCCTGTTTTCGGCGCTAAAACTACACTGCCGCTGACGAATGAAGCACCAGCTTGATTTCGAAAAGCCCATTTTCGAGTTGCAAAGCAAGCTGGATGAACTGAAGAAGCACAAAGCCGCTCATTCCCTCGATGTCAATATCGACGAGGAGATCGCGCAGATCCAAAGCAAGCTCGTTGAAACGCGGAAGCAGGTTTTTTCCAACCTGACG
>DATENK010000300.1:0-2579 GCA_035275085.1 Verrucomicrobiia bacterium
GTTGGCGCCGCGACCCGTTTTATCCCCAACCGTCCAACCTGCCGGTACGGCGGCGCGAATCATTGCTGCGCCTGTTTTGTTGTTTTGAAGCCAGCGCTCGAGGTGGATCCGCGACACCTGCGACAAGGCATCGCCAATTAACAAGTTCTTCATATCAACTAACATCGAGTCAGGTGTGGTCGTATCGCGTTCGTCCCCTGCTATCGCGCTGTTCAACTCGGGCTCCTTGCGGTCGAGACGCGTAATCGCATCGCCGAGGCTTCGCGCAAATCGGGTCAATCCCTCGGGCCCGCCGATCGAATCGAGCAGCAAGTTGCCCGCAGTGTTGTCGCTCATCTCGATGGCTGCCGCGCATAGGTCGCCGATCGTCATCCCGCCCTCTTTGAGATGTTCTTTTGTTACCGGCGCATACTCCAGAATGACGTCCGGTCCGTAGCGCACGAATCGATCGAGCTGTTCCTGCTTGTTGTCGACTCGCTTTAGGACGGCAGCGGCAGCAAGAAACTTGAAAGTGCTGCACATCGGAAATCGCTCTTTTGCCCGGTAGCTGATCCTTTTGCCGCTCTTGGTATCTAGCGCAGCGACACCGATGTTCCCTCCGATTCTCCCTTCAATCCGCGCAATGCGGGCATTCACATCCTCTGCGCTCGAAGCAGTGCCCGCTGCCAATAAAGCGGCGCAAACCAGAGCGATTACCATCGATGAAACGCCGGATGACCTTCTTTTACCGCTACGAAAATTCCGCGGCACGTCGCGCAAATCTTTCCGCCGGCGGTCAACGTGCCTTCAACAGTCGCGCGATCATCGGACGAATCGATTACTTTTGCGGAAAGGAGAACGGAATCGTTCGTCGGGGTGGGACGCAACAATTTGATGGCGTATTCCGCTGTAACTGTGCAGGGTGCCTGTTCCTGCCCGGCGCGCTTCATCAAGTGGTATGCGGCGGTCCAGTTGCAATGGCAATCGAGCAACGTGCCGATGACTCCGCCATTCAAAACGCCCGGAAACGCTTCGTATTTCGGTTCCGGTTTCCATTCCGCGACAACAGCATCACCGCTCGGGAAACTGCGGATGTGCAAACCATCGGGGTTGGCCGGTCCGCAGCCCCAACAAGCATTTCGTGGAGCATACTGTTCTTGCAACGAAGGTTCGTTTTTCATTTTCACGGCTGGAAGCGCGCCGACAATTGTTGGAGCGGCGGTCTCACAGGGTTTGACCTCGGCGGTCACAGACCGCCGCCACAGTTAAGCGCCGTTGGACGCCACGCCGGTGTAGGGGCGCATTTCGGGTCCAACGTAAAGTGACTTTGGACGAATCAACCGATTGTTATCGTGCTGTTCAACCACGTGCGCACACCATCCGGCCACGCGGGAGGCGGCAAAGATCGGCGTGTTCAGTTCCGACGGAAAGCCAAGCATCGTGAACACGGGCGCAGCGTAAAGATCCACGTTGGCGCACAGTTTTTTCTCGCGCTCCATCGTCTTTTCCAGGTTTTCACAAATCGGCACCCATTGTTCCTTGCCGAGCCGTTTGCCGAGGTCGCGCGCGATCTCACGCATAATCGGCACACGCGAGTCGCCTTTTTTATACACGCGATGACCAAAGCCCATGATCTTGGCCTTCTTGGCCAGCTGTTCTTTCAACCAGGCCTCCGCTCGATCCGGCGTCTTGATGTCATCGAGCATTTTCATCGACTCCTCGTTCGCGCCTCCGTGCAGCGGACCCTTCAACGTGCCGCACGCCGACGTCACCGCAGCATACATATCTGCCAGGGTCGAGGCGGTCACTCGCGCAGCGAACGTGGAAGCATTGAATTCGTGATCCGCATACAAAATGAAAATCGTATCCAGCATTCGGATCTGCCAGGCCTGCGGGACTTCGCCCTTCAATTTATAGAAAAAATTTCCCGCCTGGGTCAGGTCAGGTCGCTCCGGCAAAGGTTCTTCGCCATGGGCAATTCGCCAGCCGTCCGTCGCCAGAGTCGATACCTGTGCAATGAGACGAATGGCTTTACGAATGTTGGCGGGATGCGAATTATCATTCAACTCCGAGTCGAAAGGTCCGAGCATGGACACACCAGTGCGCAGCATATCCATGGGATGTGTGCCCCGCGGCAAAAGGCGCAGCATTTTTAAAACGGCTGCCGGCAATTCGCGCTCTGCTGCGACCTGGCGCGTGAATTTTCCAAGTTCCTCAACCGAGGGCAGTTCGCCATTCAACAGCAGATAGGCGACTTCTTCAAAGCTCGCTTGCTCGGCCATCTCGTGGATGTCGTAGCCGCGATACATGAGGCCGGCGTTCGGATCGACCCAGCATATTTGGGTTTCGCCAGCGATCACTCCAGCAAGACCCGGACTGTAGGCTGGTTTGTTTTCAGTTGTCATCTTGCCTAGTGACTTTAGCAACGATACGCGCTTCTACAAATCATCGCTCGCTAAAAACCGCTCCAGCTTTCCGCCGCTGGATCGTACTCTAGCAATTCGTAAAGCTCCTGGCGTGTCTGCATTTTGTTGAGCCAATCGGATTGCGATCCGCGTTTCTTTAGTTCCCGCAAAAATTCTCCGCTCGCTTTCATCGAC
>DATENK010000301.1:0-4771 GCA_035275085.1 Verrucomicrobiia bacterium
CTTGCCGGAAGGCAGGTCGCCGGGCAAGGGTTGTCCGACGAGCGTCACGAGCGCATTTTCCGATTCGGCCAAAAGTTGGAGGAACGTGGCGCTGTTGACGCGCACGGCCTGGACCTGCCCTTCGGCGGTGTGCAAATCCAACTCGGAGGCGGCGCCGGCCTCGAAGCTGCGTTTGATCAGGTAGTAGGAGGCCTGAACGGCTTCAAGGGTTTGATTGGCGATGGCTTTGGCTTCGCGCAATCGCAGTTGCGTGAGGTACTCGGTGGCCACTTGTGATATCAACGCGATTTGGACGCTCTTGCGCGCTTCGTGACTGGCGAAATACGTTTCGAGCGCCTCCTTCTTCAAACTGCGGACGCGCCCGAACAAATCGATTTCGTAAGCGGCGCCGACATCCAGGGTGTACGTGTCGAGGATGGCGCCACCGGCGAAAGCGGTGGCCGTGCCGGAAAACTTCTGCCGGCTGTAGCTGGCGTCACCCTGGACGCCCGGATACAGGCCGGCGCGTTGAATCCGATATTGGGCGCGGGCCTCCTCGACCCGCAGCGCGGCAATCCGCAAGTCGCGATTGTTCTCGAGCGCCATGGCAATGAGCTGGCGCAAGCGGGGGTCATCGAAGAACTCGCGCCAATCGATATCTGCCGCGGCTGTGTTGGTGGCATTGGTGGGCGCTGAGTAGTTTGGCCAGGACTGGCTCACCGGCGCCGGCGGTCGTTCGTATTTGGGGGCCAACGTGCATCCGCTCAACAGCGCTGCAACGCTCAGGACGAAAAGAAGATCCTTAATCATGCCGGTTGCTCCGTCTCGCCGCCGCCGCGGTCGTGGCTCAGTTGCGGACTTGCAGAGGGTTTGACCTTGCGGGTGAAGATGCGCCGGACGACCACGTAAAACACCGGGATCATAAATATGCCGAGCACGGTTGCCGCAAACATCCCGCCGGCGACGCCGGTCCCGATCGCATTGCGGCTGGCGGAACCTGCCCCGGTGCTCAGGACCAGTGGCATAACTCCCAAAATGAAGGCGAAGGAAGTCATGAGGATTGGCCGGAGCCGTAAATGCACGGCTTCGAGGGTGGCCTCGATCAAGCCTTTGCCGGCCAGTTGCAGGTCTTTGGCATATTCGATAATGAGAATGGCGTTCTTGGTCGCCAGGCCGACCGTGGTCAAAAGTCCGACTTTGAAATAAACATCGTTGGGTAAACCGCGCAGCTTCGTGGCCAGCAGCGCACCCAAAATGCCGAGGGGCACCACCAGGATGACGGACAGAGGAATGGACCAGCTTTCGTAAAGCGCGGCCAGGCAAAGAAACACGACGAGTAACGAAAGCGTGTAAAGCATGGGCGCTTGCGACCCGGATAACCGTTCTTCGTAGGATTGCCCGGTCCATTCGAAACCGATCCCTGAGGGTAGCTGTTTTACCATATCCTCCATTGCGTTCATGGCGTCGCCCGTGCTTTGGCCGGGCGCGGGCGCGCCGACGAGTTCGTACGATGGGAAGCCGTTGTAGTTCTGCAATTGGGGCGAACCATAAACCCAGCGCACGGTGGTGAAAGCCGAGAGGGGCACCATGGTGCCGGTGCGATTGCGAACGTAGATGTTTTTGACGTCGTCCGGCGACATGCGGTAGGGGGCGTCGAGCTGGACAACAACGCGTTGAACGCGATTGCCATTAATGAAATTGTTGACGTAGAACGAACCGAAGCTGGTTTGCAGGGTGCTGTTGATGTCCGCAAGGGCGACGCCCAATGCGCTGGCTTTGGCTTCGTCGACGTCGATTTTTAGTTGCGCGGCGTCTTCCAAGCCTTGCACGCGCACGCCGACGACGAGCGGATTTTTTGCGGCCATTCCGAGGAGTTGGTTGCGGGCGGCCAGCAGTTTTGCATGACCGAGGCCGGCCAGGTCTTGCAATTGCAGGTCGAACCCTGTCGAGTTGCCCAATTCATTGATCGCAGGAGGGTTCAAGGGGAAAATAATGGCGTCTTTAATGGATGCGAACTTTCCGGCGGCGCGCGCGATTATCGACTGCACGGTGTGCTCGGCGCCTTTGCGCTTGTTCCAGTCTTTGAGCCGGCCGAATGAAAGCGCCGAGTTCTGGCCGCGGCCGTTGAAACTGAATCCGGCTACGGTGATGAAGCTTTCAATTTCCGGTTGTTGCAGAAAATAGTCCGACACCTGCTTTAACACCTGGTCCGTTCGTTCCTGCGTGGCGCCAACCGGCAGTTGGATGTTGGTGATGAAATAACCCTGGTCCTCTGCCGGCAAAAACGATGAAGGCAGTCGCACATAGAAAAAGCCCACCAACAGCACGATGACAACGAATGCAATCATCGAAATCCAGGTGCGTTTCAGGCTTCTGCCAACGGAGCGTTGATAGCTGGTTGTGGCCTTCGCAAATGTGCGGTTGAACCAGCCGAAGAATCCGCGCTTCTCGTGCTTATGTCCTTTGGGGATCGGCTTCAACAGGGTGGCGCACAGTGCCGGTGTAAGCGACATTGCCAGAAATACGGAGAACAACATCGCCGCGATCAGAGACAAGGAGAATTGGCGGTAAATCGTTCCGACCGACCCGCTGAAAAAGGCCATGGGAATAAATACTGCCGTCAGCACGAGCGTGATTCCGATGAGCGCGCCGGTAATCTGACTCATGGCTTTCCGAGTTGCTTCGAGCGGCGATAGCCCTTCGTCCGCCATAATGCGTTCCACATTCTCCACCACGACGATCGCGTCATCGACGAGGATGCCGATGGACAAAACCATCCCGAACAACGTGAGGACATTGATGGAGAAACCAAAGGCAAGCATTGCGCCGAAGGTGCCCAGAAGCGCGACCGGCACGACAATGGTTGGGATCAGGGTGGCGCGGAAATTCTGCAGAAATAAGTACATCACAAGGAACACCAAGGCGATGGCTTCCAGCAGGGTTTTCACGACTTCCTCGATGGAAATTCGCACGAAGGTCGAAGTGTCCAGCGGATAATCGACGCGGACGCGCGGGGGAAAGAATCTCGAAAGGTCGGTCACCTTTTGGCGAACGGCTTCCGCGGTGTTCAGTGCATTGGCTGTCGGCGACAGCTTGATTGCTACGGCCGCCGAGGGATGGCCGTTGACGCGCGCTTTCGTGCCATAATTTTCCGCCCCCAGCGCCACCCGCGCCACGTCCTTCAACAGGACATGCGAACCGTCAGGGTTGGCGCGCAAAAGAATCGCTTCAAATTCCTCGACGGTACGCAGCGTTGTGCGGCCCTGCATGATCACGTTGAGTTGCTGGCCGGGCACCGAGGGTGTTGCCCCGATTTGTCCGACGGGGACTTGCCGGTTTTGATTCTCAATCGCAGTGGTCACATCCGTCGCGGTGAGATTGAAGCTGTTCAACTTATCCGGGTTGATCCAGACGCGCATGGCGTATTGGGACCCGAACATATTCGCTTCGCCCACGCCTGAAACGCGTCGAATCGGATCGAGCACACTGGAGGCGATGTAATTGCCCAATGCGACTTCATCGAGGCTGTCATCGCTGGTGGACAACGTAAAAAACATCATGAAATTGCGTGTGGCTTTCGCTACTACCACGCCCTGCTGTTGGACCGTTTGTGGCAGACTCGGCATGGCCAGTTGGACCTTGTTCTGCACCTGCACCTGGGCCGTGTCCGGATTGGTTCCCGGCAGGAAATACAAAGTAACGGTGGCGAGGCCGGCGGCATCGCTGCTCGAGGACATGTACAGGAGGTTGTCGATACCGTTTAGTTGCTGCTCGATCACCGAGGTGACGGTCTCCTGTAGCGTCTCGGCCGAAGCGCCCGAGTAATTGGCGGTCACTGAAATTGAGGGCGGCGCCACGCTCGGATATTGAGCCACCGGTAATTTCGTTATGGCGAGGCCGCCCAGCACCAGGATCAGAATGGAAACGACCCAGGCGAAAACAGGCCGGTCGATAAAAAAACGTGCCATAATCGTGCCCTTATTTGGTTTGAGCGCGATCCTCCGAATGCGGTGGGGAAATTGCCGGGGCAAACGGTACGGGTGTTACGATCGATCCTGGCGGCGCTTTTTGCGAGCCTTCCACAATAACCCGTTCGCCCGGAGTGAGTCCTTTGGACACCACTGCTTTGGCGCCGACCGTTCGCTCAATCTCGATATTCCGGAGCTCGACGGCGTTTTGGTCGTTCACCACAAGCACCGTTGACACGCCCGCCGCTCCGCGAGCAATGGTCCGCTGCGGAATCGTGGTTGCGTTGGTCTTGATGCCTTCCACGATTTGGGCCCGCGCAAACATCCCTGGCAGGAGAACATTTTCGGGGTTCGGCATTGACGCGCGCAGGGTGATCATTCCGGTGGTGGGATCGACGGCAATATCGGAAAACAACAGCTTGCCGGAATGCGGATAGACCGTCCCGTCCTCAAGGATCAAGGTGACCTCCGCCTGCCCCGGGGACACGCTCTGGAGTCTGCCATTTTCCACTGCCCGCCTGAGTCTCAAGACTTCCGTACTCGATTGCGTGAAATCAAAGTACATCGGATCCAGTTGTCGAATCACGGCCAGTTGGGTCGCTTCCATAGCGCTCACCAATGCGCCTTCAGTCACCAATGCCTTTCCGATGCGACCGGAGATCGGCGCGTTCACTTGCGCATAACCAAGGTTCAAGCCCGCCACTTCCACGGCCGCCCTGGCAGCCTGCACGTCCGCTTCGTTCTGCCCGAGTGTCGCCACAGCTTCATCGTAGACCTGTCGACTGATCGCGTTGATGTTCACCAACTCCTGGTAACGGCCTACT
>DATENK010000302.1:0-3594 GCA_035275085.1 Verrucomicrobiia bacterium
CCACGCCACAACCCGCGCTGCCATCACCATCGCCCACAGTCTCACCTTCACCATCGCCCTCGCCATCTCCGAAAGCTCCCGCTAACGGAACCCCAAGTGCGGCACACACACGCGCCAGCACCGATCCAGTCTCAACCAGCGGCCCGGGAATGGGAAACCGGCAAGGCGGCAAGCCCGTAATAACGTTGGCCAGCGGCGGAAAAATCGAGGCCGACGAAGTTTGGCGAACCAAAGATGGTGTATGGTACAGGCGCAACGGAATGGTTACCCTGTTGAAGCGTGGACAAGTCAAATCAATCGTGACGCGTTAACCAGGAGGCAATATGAGACTATCGGCTTCCATCCTCGCTCTGGTTCTACTGCTGGCTGTAGCTCTTTCCTGCAACCTGGCCGAACGATTGGGCGGCGACGACCAGAGCGTGATGGTGTCGAGCCTTTGGCCCGACGTACCGCCTTTCCCCGGCGCCGCCAAAGTAGACCTAAAGCTGCCGCTGCCGATGCGTATTATTTTCGGCAGGATGATGAAGGGAAAAATCGCCTTCATCACTTTTCGCACGGATAAATCCGAGCAGGAAGTGAAAGATTTTTATTCCGGCAATAGCATGACCGATGCTGGATGGGCTCGCGTCGACGACAGTTGTTTTCGCGACACGAAAGACATGAAAACCGGCGGCGCGATGTGCAGCTTCACCAGGAGTGGCCCGAAACAGGAAATGATGGCGATCATGGTGCAACCTGAGTCATCCGGCACCTCCGGCACCACTATCTTCTACACGCGCATCGACATGAGCGAGCAGCCGCGCCAGTGAGCCACAGATGACGCGGATCTAAAAGCCGGATAAAAACGGATTTGTTTTATCCGTTCTTATCCCGGTCTTTTATCAGTATAATCCGTGGCCATGAAAATCACTGCCAGGCTTCTAGTCGCTCTAACACTCGTCTCTTTAATTTCTGTCACGCTGATCGAGCGGCCGCCGGTTGCTAAAGCCGCGCCGCTCGAACTTTCAGGTGAACTTCACGGTGCGCCTTACCGGATAAGAGTGCCGGAAGTCTGGAACGGAACGCTGCTCATCTTCGCGCACGGCTATCGCGACAAAGCCGATCACCCGGGCGAGATCGATAATCGAAATGCCGACATCGCCCCGAGCGCTGCCCTCGAAGCTCCGTTGCTCGCCCAGGGATACGCTCTCGCAGGATCGGCGTACAAAGACAACGGCTGGGCTATTGGTGATGCAATACTTGACGTCAAAAATCTCGCTGTCTTTTTCCGCGAGAACGTCGCCCAACCGCAAAGGACCATCATCGTCGCCGCTTCACTAGGAACCTTCGTCGGTTACAAGAGCATGGAACAGTTTGGCGGGATCTACGACGGCGCGCTCTGCCTGTGCAGCGCGGGCGCCGGCGCGACACGCCTCTGGGACAGTGGCGTTCCACTCTATCTCGCTTACGACGTGGTTTTCGGAATTCCCCCATCGTGGGGAACGGTGGGCGAAGTCAGAAACGATATCGATTTCGACACCGAGGTGCTCGCGAAGTTAGCGCCCGAGTTGAGCAACATCGCAAACTTCCCCAAGTTTGAATTCATTCGACTGGTCGCGAAAAATCCGGGTCGCGGCATCACGCCACCGCCGCCACCCGGATTCTTCCCCGGCTGGGCGTTGACTGATTTCTTCTTCGTCACTGAAGCACGCGCTGAGTTGCAACGGCGCGCCGGTGGTCCAATCGTCCAGAACCTCGATCAGCACTACGAGCTGACCAATGCCGAGAAGGCGTACCTCGCCGGCATCGGATTGCCCACACCCGTTGTCGATGCATGGCTCGCGCAGATGAACGCGCGAACCGACATCGAAGCAAAACAATCGGCGCGCAATTACGTGCGCAATAACACAGACTTCAACGGCAAGATCCGCAACCCCGTCCTGACCATGCACACGATCATCGATCAGCTGCTGGTAGTGGCGAATGAATCTGCTTATGCGGAATTGAATGCGTCGGCGGGCAAAGAGGAGCTTCTATTTCAAACGTATACGACCGGTGTTGGTCACTGTAACTTCACCGGTCCGCAGGTGTTAACCGCCATTGGCGCAATCGATACCTGGGTGCGCACCGGCGTGCGTCCGACGAACGCGCAATTCCCGAACGGCCTGGGTTTCAATCAGGCCTTTGTGCCACCAGCGTTTTAATCCTGTAAAATAGCGGGACCCCCCCTGAGTTTGTACCGAAGAGGGACCCGTGCGGTGAGTTCTTACATTTCATTGACCAGCGCCGTTAATTCCGGTGACGAAAATGCTGTATCCGCTTCACTGGCCAATGGCGCGGACGTAAACGAGAGGACGGGTGGCGGCCAAACCGCCCTCATTCTCGCGGTTATCCGCGGTCACACGAATATCGTCCGGCAACTCGTCAACGCCGGCGCCAATCCACACGAGCGCGATAATCTCGGCCTCAACGCCATCGACTGGGCACAGCGTAGAGGCGCGACTGAAGCAATCAACATTCTCACCAGTAATCCTCAACCGAGTACTCCGCCAAGAAGAATCACGATCAACCTCGAAGAACCGGGGCCTGAAGTGACTCCCCCTACACCCGCGGCTGAAACTCGCGAATCCGTCTCGGAGGCCGAAAGGAGTAGTCGCTGGGTCACGGGGATGAAGCAAAGGTTGGACGAGCAGGCGCAACGACGCTCGAACCGCAACGAGCCTGTAGAACCCGAGCCTCCTCCACCAAAGCCGCCCCCAGCAGTAGAGCCACCGCCAGAACCGGTACGAGCGCATTCATCAAGAATCCTGACGGCGCCACCAGAGGAAACTGGAAAACGGAACCGTTGTCCGAAGTGCGGCGCCACCTACAGCGATCTGGTGTCGTACTGCGTCTATGACATGACTCCACTCGTCGACGCGGATGCGCCACCCGTCTCTGAGCCGCCGCCACCAAAGTCGAATCCGCCGTTGTTCTGGATCATGGTGCTCACTACGCTCCTCGGATCGATCGTTGTCGGGTCGCTGATCACGGCCTATCTCTACAAATCAAACCAGGCGGCTGCCCGCACGGCCGCGGAACACAAGACAGTTCAAAAGGGATCACCGGAATTGGCCGGAGACGTGGTCGGCAAATCGGTGTTTTTGCCGGAGGCTGAGTGTCCGGTGAGAGGATCCGAACCGGTATCAGGAACTGTAACGGTCTTCGTCCTGGTTGCTAAAAACGGGCAGGTTTACAAGGCGCGAGGCTCGGGCGGCGACTGGCTCATGCGCGGCTGCGCCACCGAAGCCGCAATGAAATCAACCTTCGATCCCGAAAAACTCAACGATCGCGAAGCCGAAGGCACGATCACCTACACGTTCAAACCTTGATTAGCCACAAAAAGGCACAAAAGGCTCAAAATGATTAATGCAGATTCCTGATTGATGCGATGATCCTTTTGATCAAGCAAATTTTTCTTTTGTGCTTTTTGTGCCTTTTTGTGGCTAGCTTGCTTTTTGTGCTTCTTTGCGGGTTGTCCTATCCTTTGCGTTATGGTCGACTCACAGCAAACGCGCATCCTTCCGGATGAGCCGCGCACGACTTTGGCCCTCGCTCCCGGCGCCATCCTGCGCG
>DATENK010000303.1:0-2755 GCA_035275085.1 Verrucomicrobiia bacterium
AAGTTCGCGAACGCGAGGACGCATTCGCCAGGTGGCCGCGGCGACCGCTCCCCAGATCCGGAGTACCGCTGATCGGTCAACACCGTCGAGGATTTCCGCTCTCATTGGAGGGCGGTGCGGCGACAAACACGGCTCACAGAGCCGTGGCTACAGCAGGAATTTCTAGGGCCTTGGCGGCGGCGCGGGTTTTGCGGCTTCTCCGGGTTTCGGTGGCGCGCCGCCAGCTGGGGCTGCGCCGCCGGGAATATCTTCATCAGGCGCCGCGAGGATATCGTGTTCGACGAATGACTCAGGATGATTGGCCAGTTCTTTGCGCATCGCGGCGATTTGTTCGGGTGTAACAGGACTGGCGGTGTTTCCCCACTCGCTTCGCTCGTACGTCATCACATCGGAAATCTGTTTATCGGTCAACGTTTTATCCCACGGTTGCATGACAGCCGTGCCGTACTGTTGGCCTTTGACCGTGACCGGACCTTGCAGACCTTTCAGCACGATCATGGCCATCCGCCGGGAACCGCCCGTGGTAAATTCGGAACCAGCCAGCGGCGGATATTGGCCGGCCACGCCAAGACCGTTAGCCTGATGGCAGGTCTGACAATTTGCCGCATAAACTTTTTTGCCGCGGTCCCGCGGCGAAAGTTCAGCTTGCTCGCCGCCCCCAGGTCCCCCTGCCACTGCTTTCTTCGGCGCAGGCGGCGAACCCATGGGATCTAGTCCACCGCTGGTGAAATTTCCCGAGTAACGGCCGAGGTACGCGCCGCCAAAGAAAATCGCCAGTCCGTAGATCGCAATCAGCCAGATTGACAGCGGCTCGGCGCCTACACGCGGTTCGCGTTTCTCGCGCTGCACAGCTGCGTGCACCTGTTGCACGTCGGCCTGTTCGCCGTAATCCATGCCCTGCCCTGTCCTCGGTGGCGTTTTCGGTTCGTCGTTCATTTCGCTATTTCTTGGGAGCAGCAGGCGACGCCCCGGCTGGTGGAGCGGATGAAGCACCTTGGGCCGCGGGCTGGGGCGATGCAGCTGCGCCAGTGGGCGGCGCGCCTCCCGCTGATCTGACTTCTTTCAACGGATGAGATTGATTAAGCCCCATCAAATAAGCCACAACACATTTTGCATCGAACGTGGGAACAACCTCCCAACCTTCCGGTGGCGCGTCGCCACCCGAAAGTTGTAACGCCTCTGCAGAACGCTCTCCGGCGATGCGTCGTTTTTTGTAGAGGAAACGGTACGCCGGCATGTTTGAATCAGGGTTGATGCTGCGCGGCGCATACAGATGCACATGATGCCACGCCGCAGAATACATTGGCGGCAGACCGGCTGTCTGGATGGGCCACGGCGCGCCGGGAGTTTGTGCGCTGGGTGCGACAGGACTACTTCCTCCAGGAGTAGTGTTCGCCATTTGCCCGGGGGATGGCGAAGCAACGCCAGTCTGTTGTCCCGGCGGCGGTGATGCATTTGGCGCTGCCGCGCTGGGAAGCGATGTGCCGGGCGAAGGTGTGGTGGCGGTTACCGGCGAACCCGCCTTCGCCGGGGCTTCGGCGGGCGAACTCGCGGACGAGGGTGATGCTGCTTGTCCAGCAACCGGCGAAGCCGCACTGGCAGGCGAGGTTCCGGCCGAAGGTGACGCTGCGGGTGGAGCTGCCGGCGAAGCCGCCGCTCCTTGAGCCGCAGGGCTTGCTGCTCCTGCAGGCGCCGGAGATTCTTCGGGCGCGGGTGCGCGGGCGCCAATGTTTGCGAGGTCCTGGCCCATTCGCATTTTTCCGAGAAAAACCGGACGCTCAAAAATGTAATCGCGCGGCGCGCTGCGGCGATTGCCCCACTTGCGCTCGATATCGTCGGCGATGTAATCCGCGCGGACTTGCTGGCTATGGCAATAGACGCAGCCGTTTGCCGCGTAAACGTGCGCGCCCCGCACGAACATTCCCGATTGCGGACGCGGATAAATGTCCGTCCCCTCTTCGTCGGATTCAGGATTGAGATGTCCGATTTGCCAGGTGGGAATGACCGTGAGGCCGACCCACGAAAACGCAAACGTGCCGAAGATCCCGATGAAGAGAGGAGCCAGCCCTTTCATCAGTGGCCCCCTCCGGACGTTTCCGCTTCAACCGGGTTGAGAAATGTCGGGACAGTCGATGTGCGACCCAATCCCAACAACATGAGACCGAAGTGATATGCAAAAATAAAATGCGATACAGTCAGCAAGATGCCGGCAAGGCTGCGTCCGCGAAGATATGGCAACACGGTTTCAATGCTTTCGCTGAATGGAAGCGCCGGGTTTTCCAGGTTCACGCCTTGGAGAAAACCGCCGGCGAGCAGCATGAGCGTCATCAGTCCGATGCCATAAGCTGATGCCCAGAAATGCAGTTTAATCAGAGAACCGTAACGCCATTCGCGGCCAACCAATCGCGGCACGATGTAGTACATCGAACCGAAAATTGTCATCGTGAAAAACGCATAAAGGCCCAGATGCGAATACGCGATGCTCACCTGTGTGAAATTCACGTAGCTCGCCACCGACCTGAGCGAGATCAACATGCCGATGACACTGAAGACCGTGTAAGACATGGCGCCGAAGACGGTGAAGCGCAGGGTCGGGCTGTAGCGCATCAGCGGGAAATATCCCTGCATGGTCAAATGATGATTCAGTCCGACAGTGGCGACCGGAATCATCGTCAAAATCGTCGCGGCGATGCTCGCCGTGATCATCCACGCCGGAAATGGGCCGTCCACCAACCGCGTCATTCCGGTCCAGCTT
>DATENK010000304.1:0-5316 GCA_035275085.1 Verrucomicrobiia bacterium
TCAACTATTTCCTGCTCGTGGAGGAGGATCTATTCGCGGTTGAACGCTGGCGCGTCGAAGCTAGCAGCTAGCAGATCGTAGTTAGCGAAGCAGAAGAAAAAGCATGTCATCGCGAGGGGCGATGTCCAACAGGCGAGGCGCCTGTGCTCCCGGGACGAGTCCCTCCGTTAAGCCGGCGGTTGCAAACGGCCGTTTCTTGTTATTCGCGTCATCCGCGTAATCCGCGGTAGGACTCCTCTGTTCCCTCTGTTGTCCCCTGTTAGGTATTAGACTTCTCCAAGGCATAGATCACCAAATCCGGATTGTCGTTGTTAGGCTCGGTTTTGATCCTAAAACCATTTTTCTCCAAAAGCCTTACTGACTTGACGTTTCGCGGACTCAGTTCTGCTTCAACCGAAAGGAGCCGCATCTCCTCCAGCGCAAACCGGATGACCTCCGGAATTACTTCCTGCATAATCCCTTTGCCGTGATTTTCCGGAAGCAATTCATAACCGATCTCCGCCTTCGCTTCCTCTCTTGAAATTTGAAACAGGCAAATTGTTCCGAGAAATCTTGCTTCATCCTTTGGCGTCACCACCCACAATATCGATTCGTTCCTGGCAATATTGTTCGTGATTGTGCTAATGAAGTTTCGCGCATCATCCAGTGTGTTCGCTTTCGCGCGGTCGAGGTATTGATTGATGAAATCATCCGACCGCAGCGCGAAGATTTCTTTCTCGTCGTCTTTGGTCAGTTGGCGAAGCCGGAATCTTGCGGTTGTTAACTCAGGAAACGGTGTGAACTGGACTTTAATCATGGGCGGAACACAGGGAAACACTGAAAGCGGAAAACTGAAAGCTGACATAAGAACAGCAGCATTCTGTTCTTATTCCTAATCTTAATCCTATTCCTATTCAATCAGGGGACTGGAATATGACTACCGGGTTCGACGCCCCCGGCTACAACATCTCTGTTTTTTTGGTGCCTTTTCGTGTGTTTCGTGGGCGAAAAGATTGTTTCGGCGGAACGCCGAAACCAACGCCCGAGACGGGCGTGCTCCCCGATCCAGGGAATTGGCGGGTCGAAAAATATTTGGGATGACACAAGCTCGTCCCTCCGTTACCGCGGTTGGCTCCTGTTAGGCAGAAACTATTTCGGCGCTAACGACGCCAGCAGTTTCTCGAACCTTGGATCGCCGCGCAGGGAATCCCACATCGGATGGAGCTTGAGCATACCGTAGCTGAGTTGGTTAGGCACCTTCACCACCCGTCCAAGCTGTTCAATCGCCAGATCTTTCTCGCCCACCCAGGAATAAATTTGGGCGAGATTCACCGCCAGGATCCCACCGTCGATGGCGTCTTTCGAGATGGGTAACAATTCGCACCCGCGACGCCCTTCCCGCAGTGCTTCCTCTTTTCGGCCAAGGCCGGCATCCACGACACCCAGGAAACTGACAGCCGCTGGAAAATCAGGCTGTTGCTCCACGACTTTCGCCACATCATTGCGCGCAGCAGTGAATGCGGCGTGCGCTTTGGCGGTGTCGCCGTCCCGACGAGCAACCAGACCTTCGTAGTATGCGTTAGGAATAGTGACGCCATATTGAGCGACGCCTTCGCGCGGAAGATTTTTAAGTGTACGAGCGGCCGCGGCGGGCGTTCCTTCGCAAAGGGCGATGTCAGGGTCGTCCACATCCCCCGCCACCGCCGGGTCTTCCGCAATCAAGGTTGCAAGCATATCCTGATATGGCTTGAGATCGGCGCGCCAGTCGAACCCGAGTCGTGCCCGGTTTATCCGGGTGGCAGGATCGCCCGGCACAATTACCAGCGCCCGGTCATAGATTCGCTCCGCGTCTGCGTAGCGATGCTGTATTTGGTAGGTAAGGGACATTTGTTGCAGGGTGCGAAAATTCCGCGGGTCGAGCTCAAGAGAACGCTCGTGGTTACGAGTGGCCTCCGCCCAACGCCCCTCCCGCCGGTCGATGTACCCGACGATTTCGAAAACTTCAGCATTGTTAGGCAACGTTCGCCCGGCGATGGCCGCCTCGCTGCGGGCGCGTTCGTAGTCGCGGAACCCGTGATAGTAATAATCGGCGAAGGCCAGGTGCGCCTCACCCGCATCGGGTTGCACCCGCAGCGCGGTTTGGGCCGCGGCGTTAGCCAACTCGAGTCGTGCGGGAGTGTGATCGAAGCCCTGCCAATAGATCAAACTTTGCACCCTGGCGAGGAGGCACCACGCCTGCAAAAACTTTGGATCGCGCGCAACCGCTTCATCCAGCAGACGCACGGCCCTGGGCAGCTTTTCCCTGGCCTTGACAGGGTCCGCGTTATCGTCATAAAGCAACTGGGCGCGCAGATAGAGATCGTGGGCCGCGAGATCAGTGGTGGGCGCCTGCTCAATCGCTTTTTTCTCGTTAGGCGAAATTTTGGCCTGCAGTTGATCGGCAATATTCCTCGCGATCTCGGTTTGAATGGCAAAAACATCGGCCAGATCCCGGTCAAACGTGTGGGCCCACAGATGGGCGTCATTACGCGCGTCTATTAATTGCGCGATCACCCGCACGTTGTTACCGGCCCGTTGCACGCTTCCTTCAAGCAAATGAGCAACACCGAGCTGCTGCCCGATCTCGCGCAGGTTGCGCGGCGCCCCAGTCTTGTATTGCATAACGGAAGTGCGGCTGATCACTTTCAAATCGGCGATTTTCGCCAAGTTCGTTAGGATTTCATCCTGGACGCCGTCGGCGAAAAAGGCGTTCTCCTTGTTCTCGCTCAGATTCTCAAACGGAAGAACCGCTACGCTTTTGTTCGGAATCGAGGACAAGGAGGGGGACGACGATGGACCTAACGAACTCGATGCGTCGGTTGCACTGGGTGCGCGATTCCGCGATAGAAGCAGGCCGCCGACAATCAGCGCCGAGAGGAGAACCACCGCAACAGGTACCATCCAGCTTTTTGGATGCGTTTCACGCGGCTCGAAATCGTTTGAAAGCCCGGCCGCTCCTTCCCCCGCGTTACGGCGCGCGACCAAGGAAGTTTTTCGCGCTGACCGGAATTTTTGCGGCAGTTCGGGATTGCCTAACTCTTCGGTATAGAAGTTGACGACGGAGACGCGCGCGGCGTGTTTCACTTCAATTTCGCCGAGATCGTGCAGGTGACGTTTCCAATTGCCGTACTGCTCGAGATCTTCGGCCAGATGTTTCGAGATGAGGATATGGCCGGCGTCGCCGCAATCCATGACTCGCTGCGCCATGTTGATCCCGGCGCCGGCAACGTTGGCGTGTCCACGCACATCGATCACGCCGCTCACCGGGCCGCTGTGAATACCCATGCGCAGGTTGAGATCCGGGTGCTCCTTTAGTACATTGGAAATTTCGAGCGCGCATTCGACCGGGGCTTCGGGCGTGTTGTAAAAGACAAGGGCCATGCCGTCGCCGCTGGGCACGGTAACGATTCGATGGTTGGCCTCAGCTTTCCGGAAATGTTCCGATCCGCGAACAATCTGGTTCAGCAGCTCAACCAGTCGGTGTTGCTCGGCGGTTTTTAGCTTCGAATAGCCGACAATGTCGATGAAAAGGACATAGGCGATTTCAAGCTGGAGCTCCCGCTTCCCCTCCTGTTGCACCGGCTAATTGTAGCGGGTTGGGCAAAGTGCTCTAGATGATTTTCTTAGGGTCGTTTTGTAGAGGGATGCGAAGGGCGACAATCGACCACCGGACCACGGACCACGGACCATAGACTTTTCGAAGGAAACGAAGGAAACAAACACGGTTGACTGCGGATCGCGCAGGTTTTCCGGGGAGCACGCCCGTCTCGGGCGTGGGCGAAGGCGTCCTCGCGTTCGCGAACTTTAAAGATCGTTTTGGCGAGACGCCAAAACCAACGCCCGAGACGGACGTGCTCCCCGGAAAAGAATCCGCGGCTCTCCTCTGTTTCCTCTGTTGTCTCCTGTTAGAAAAAACTACTTCGGAGCTAGCGATGCGAGCAGCTTTTCAAACCTTGGGTCGCCGCGTAACGGATCCCACATCGGATGGAATTTGAGCAAGCCGTAACTCAGAGCGCTTGGGATCCGTCCGGCCGCTTCGAGTTGTTCTATGGCGAGCTGTTTCTCGCCGGTCCAGAGGTAAATCTGCGCGAGGTTAATTATAAGAACGGTGGCGTCGATTGCGTCCTTGGAAACGGGCAGTAGCTCACAAGCGCGGCGGCCTTCGCGTATGGCGAGCTCTTTTTGACCTAGGCCGGCATCGATGACACCAACCAAACTTAAAGCCGCGGCGTGCTCAGGCTGGCTCGCAAATCTCTTCTCCCATTCAGCTCGCGCAATTGTGAAGGCAGCTTTCGCTTTCGCGGTGTCGCCCTGGCAATATGCAACCAGCCCTTCGACGTAGGCATGAGAAACATGCGCGCCGAAGACCGGAAGGCCGTCCGCGGGAAAATTCGCCAACGCACGCGTGGCCGCAGCCGGCTCCCGTTCGCAAAGGGCAATGTCAGGATCGTCGAGTTCAGGGCCAAGCTGCGGATTTTCCGCAATCAATTCAGCCAGGGTGACTTGAAATGGCTTGATGTCGCCCTTCCAATCAAAGGTAGTCCGCGCGCGAATCATCCGGGTAGTTGGATCGCCTGGCACAATCGTTAGGGCGCGGTCGTAGGTATGGATCTCATCGGCATAACGACGCTGGTAATGATAGGTTAATCCTAATTGGGCCAGGAGCAGGTAGTTGCGTGGGTCGAGCTCGAGGGCGCGCTCCATATTCCGGGTAGCTTCGTCCCAACGACCTTCACGACGGTCGATGTAGCCGCTATATTCGAATACTTCGGAATCGTTAGGCAGGGTCTGTCGAGCAATCGCCAGCTCGCTGCGGGCGCGGGCATAATCGCGAAAGGCGTTGTAATAATAATTCGCCAGCGCCAGGTGCGCTTCTCCAGCATCGGGCTGAAGGCGCAGCGCCGTTTGCGCAGCCGCGTTAGCCAGATCGAGACGCGCCTGGGTATGGTCCCAGCCCTGCTTGTAAATCGACGCATGTGATCTGGCTAACAGGCACCAGGCAAGAAGAAAATTGGGATCGCGGGCGACAGCGTCCTTTAACAAACGCTCAATTTTAGGAAAGTTCTGCTTCGCGTGCACCAGGTCGGCGGTGTCGGTATAGAGCGCTTTAGCGCGAAGATAAAGTTCGAAGGCGGCGACATCCGTGGTGGAAGCTTTATCGATCGCGGCTTTTTCGTTAGGGGAGAGCTTGGCTTGCAGTTGATCGGCGATCGATTTAGCGATCTTGCTTTGGATGGCGAACACGTCCGCCAGGTCGCCATCGTAGGTATCCGCCCAAAGATGCGCGTCCGTTCTTGC
>DATENK010000305.1:0-3938 GCA_035275085.1 Verrucomicrobiia bacterium
AGATCCGCGCGCAAACTTCATCGAGCATCGGTCCTTCATTAAGGCCTTTCCACGCAGCAACCAATCCCAAGGCGGTCACACCGTGCTTATTCGCCTCGTCGGCGGCTTCCTGCATCGGTTCGGCGTCAACGAACCCGTAACGTGGCGAGCCCGTTTGATGAAACGACGATTGCGCACAAAAGCTGCAGTTTTCCGAACAGCCGCCGGCCTTTGCGTTCAGGATTGAGCAGAGATGAATCTTGTTTCCCTTGAAGTGTTCGCGAATGCGATTCGCCCAGGCCATCAGATCGAAAATGTCGGCGGATTCTTCGAGATCGAACAACCACTGGCCTTCTTCGCGTGAGACCCGTTCGCCCGCAAGCACGCGCTTGCCAAGATGCGCGATCCGTTCGCGAACGGTTCCGTCAACCATTTGTTCAACCATGGTTGACACAGTAGGACAGAGGGCGTACGGGCGTCCAGTTGTAATTGGGACGGATTCCTGCGATAAATGGCGTATGCAGCGCATCATGTTGTTGCTCACGTTATCGGTGAGTGTGGTTTTGGGGTCCCAGAGCGTGAACGATTTCGCGCTGCTCGATCATAAGGGCGCCTTTCGCCAGTTGTATTATTACGCCAAAGATCCGCAAACAAAGGCGATCGTGTTGTTCGTGCAAGGGAACGGGTGCCCGCTGGTGCGCAAGCGTGTGCCGGAGCTTAATCGCCTGCGGGAGACGTACGCTCCCAAGGGCGTTCTTTTCTGGATGATCAACGCCAATCCGCATGATAGCCGCGCGGAAGTTGTGAAAGAAGCGACTGAGTTTGGCATTGATATGCCGATCCTGCTGGATGAGACGCAATTGGTCGCAGCAGGATTGAAGATCAAACGTACAGCCGAGGCGATCGTCATCGAGCCGAACACGTGGAAGGTTCTTTATCGTGGCGCCATAGATGATCGGCTCGGTTACGAAACGGAGAAACCGAAAGCGGAGCACGAATACCTGAAGGAAGCTCTCGACGCGTTGCTCGCCGGGAAGGCGATAAACACAGAAGTGACTACCGCACCGGGATGCGTGGTGTCGTACGAGAAAGCAGGGGTGCCTTCGTACAGCGAGACGATTGCGCCAATGCTGAAAGCAAACTGTGTCGGATGCCATGCGCGCGGCGGTATCGGTCCTTTTGCAATGTCGAACTACGAACGCGTCCGCGGCAGGGCGGACATGATTCGGGAGGTATTGCTGACTCGCCGAATGCCGCCCTGGCAGGCGGATCCGCACGCGGGAAAGTTTGGGAACGATTTTTCGATTTCGCCCGAGCAAACACGGACGCTGGTGCAGTGGATTGACGCCGGTGCGCCGCGCGGCAAGGGCAACGATCCGTTGGAAGGTTATCAACCGGAGCTTCCCGAGTGGAAGCTGGGCAAGCCAGATTACGTAATTGAGATCCCGGAGCAATCTGTCGCCGCCGAAGGCATTTTCGATTACCGCTACGTCTCCATTGACGTGCCGAACACGGAAGACGTTTGGCTGCGAGCCACTGAAATTCTTCCGGGTAATCGGCGCGTGCTGCACCACATCATTGCGACGACGATCATGCCCGGCCAGGACCGCCAGCGCGATGGGAAGTCGCTCACTGGCTATGCGCCCGAGATGGGGCCTGACCTGTTGCCAAAAGGCACGGGCCGATTGTTGAAAGCTGGAGCGAAGATTGTTTTCCAACTGCACTACACAGCGTCGGGCAAGGCGGAAACGGATCGGTCGCGTCTTGGTTTGTATCTGGCCAGGGAAGCGCCGGCCCATGAACTGCGGAGCAATGTGCTGATCGATTATCGCTTTCAGATTCCGCCTGGTGATCGGGAGTTCACAACCAGCAAGTCCCGGAAATTCGATAAGGACGCGCTGCTCTATACGATGAATCCGCACATGCATCTGCGCGGCAAATGGATGCGCTACATCGCGCGGTATCCGGATGGCACGGAGGAAGTGCTTTTGAACGTTCCGAATTACCGGTTCGATTGGCAGCGGAATTATGAGTTGGCGGAACCGAAGCGAATCCCAAAAGGGACGGAAATTGTGGTCGAAGCCGCGTGGGACAACTCGGCCTTGAACCTGAACAACCCCGATCCCAGGAAGACCGTCGGTTGGGGTGACCAGACGTTCAATGAAATGTTCTTTGCGTCTTATCGGTACGTTTACCCGGACGTGAAACCGCCCGTGGCCCGCACTGCGGCAGCGTCGTCCGAGACGAAGGCAGAGCTCATCGCCGGATCGCAATAGCGGCTCACGACTTCGGTGGCGAAGCGAGCGAAGCCGGAGAGGTCAATGGGGGGACTGGTGCAGTTGGGGGCGCGGCCCATCGAGGGCGGGGTAAAACAGAGGGTGACGGTAACATCGAATTCTTCAATGGCGCGCATTTGACGGTCGAACCAGGTGAGCGCGTTTGGGCGGTGCCAGTCGGCCCAACTGATGCCGGTGCGAAGTTTGCGGACGCCGAGCCGGCGGAGCCATTCGATTGAAATGTCCAGCCGATGGTCGTCGAAGTGGAACCACTGGCAGATGCCCATTTCGGGATTGAAATGTTCGATCGATGGTTTCGGCGTGCCGTCGGCGCGGATCAGGCCCATATAAAAGTGGCGATAGTACGCGCTGCCTTCGCTTTCTTTATGGCGCGTCGTGGCTTCCCACGTGGGCGGCAGATCGAGCAAGCTGTACCAGAAGATGCGGTCGACCTCACCGATGAGCAGTTCGGCGGTGCGGTTTAGACCGAAGACTTGCACTTCATCGGCGCCGAATGTGGAAGCGCCAACCTCCGTCACCCAGATCGGCAGATCCGTGACCGCGCGGATCTCGTCGAGCTTCTTTGGCCAATCGTTGATCTGCCAATGGTTCCAGTCGAGTGGGAAGCCGTGAACGGCCACGGCGTCGAGATGTTCGAGGAGGCCGTGGTGCTTGAGTAACAGGATGAATTTTGGATCAATCGGCGATATGCCCCCCAGCACCAGGGGCAAGTGCGGGTGAATTCGGCGGATGGCTGTCGCTGCCTGACGCATCATCTCGGCGAAGTCCTTCCACTCGGGGTCCATCTGAAAATCCCAATGGGACAGATTGTTCGGCTCGTTCCAAAGCTTGATGGCTTCGATCATGGTCTTCCTTGTGTGCAATAAAATCTTCGGTTTGCAGACGCGCCTGCCAATCGGTGAATTGCTGCGGCGGCGACTTCATGAAATAGGCCGAGGGGCCGATGAGCGGACCGGCGACGTTGCGGTCGAGCGCAAGTTTAATGCAGCGTACAGCATCGATGACGACGCCGGCAGAATTGGGAGAGTCCCAAACTTCGAGTTTCACTTCACAATTGAGCGGCACGTTGCCGAAGGTCGTGCCTTCCATGCGGATGTAACACCATTTGCGGTCTTCGAGCCATGGGACGTAATCGCTGGGGCCGACGTGCGCATTCTCATTCGAAAGCGGCACGTCCATTTGGCTGGTAACCGCCTGGGTTTTCGAAATTTTCTTTGATTCAAGGCGGTCGCGTTCAAGCATGTTTAAGAAATCGGTATTTCCGCCAAAATTGAGTTGGTAGGTGCGATCGAGACGCACCCCGCGTTCGCGGAACAGATTCGCCAGAATCCGGTGGGTAATGGTGGCACCGACTTGCGATTTGATGTCGTCGCCGATCATCGGGAGGCCGCGTGCAGCGAAGCGTTGTTGCCAATATTCCTGCGACGCAATAAACACCGGAATGCAGTTCACGAGACCACAACCCGCCTCCAGGATCTGTTCGACGTACCATTTAGTGGCCATTTCTGAGCCGACGGGGAGATAATTGATTACAACGTCAGTTTTTGTTTTGCGCAGGATATCCACAATGTTCGCGGTGGAGCCCTCGGCTTTGTGGATCACGTTCTTCAAATAACGACCCAGGCCATCGTGAGTCATGCCGCGATGGACCTCGACGCCGAG
>DATENK010000306.1:0-10014 GCA_035275085.1 Verrucomicrobiia bacterium
CTCGCGCGTCCGGTACGTTCGTCGACGCCGGGGACATAGCGGACATCGGTCTGGCTGTAGCCGGATTTCTGGTAGGACTTTTTGATCTCCTGCGCGTCTCCAAACAATTTGCGCTCATCCATCGGCTCACCGACTTTGGACTTCACGAGCTTGCGCAACTTGCTGTTGCTAAACTTTTTGTTTCCTGTGAAACGAACGTCGGTCAGCCGCGGCTTCGGCTGCAAAATATAGGTTACGATCACCCCGTCGGGCGTGCGTTCGTCCGCAATTCGAATGTTATAGAAGTAGCCGGTAGCGTATAAATTGCGCACGTCGTCGTCGACCGCGACTCGATTATAGGGATCGCCCTCCTTCACGCGAATGTTCGCGCGCACCAATGATTCACTTACGGACTCGGGTCCGACATTGGTGACGATGATTTTCGTGATTGGTGCCTGCGCGTGCGCGGCTGCATTCCCGAGCAGCAGTAAGCCAGCGGCGGAAAGGGCGGGCAGCAGCTTGCGCCAGGACGTGGGAATCAACCGGTCCGGCATTTCATTACGCTTCGGCCGGTATATCGTCGTTGCTGATTTTGGCTGCGCTTTCAAACCGGGTGATGGACTTCAAAAATGTGAGATGGACATCGCCGGTCGGGCCGTTGCGTTGTTTGGCAATGAGAAGGTTGACAGGAATTGCTTCCTGTTGCCGGCCTTCATCTTCTTCGTCATCCGATGCTGCTTTCTTCCGGTTTTCAGGGTCAGCCTTATAGAGCAGACCAATCAAGTCCGCGTCCTGTTCAATTGCGCCCGACTCACGAAGATCGGCCATGCGCGGTTTGCGGCCTTTCTCGCGTTCCACTTCGCGGTTCAACTGGCTAAGCACAATCACCGGCACCTTGAGTTCCTTCGCCAGGCTCTTGATGCCATTGGAAATATCAGCAATTTCCTGCTGCCGGTTGTCGGCTCGGCGCGCAGTAGAATGAAGTAGCTGTAGGTAGTCAATCACGAAAAGTTTCACCCCGTACTGCTGCCACATGCGACGCGCTTTGGCCCGCATCTGGAGGATGGAGAGCCCGGGTGTGTCATCAATGAACAAGGGCGCGCCGGCGAGTTTGCCCGCGGCATTGGTCAATTTCGGAAAATCGCGCTCCGCCAAAAAGCCTTCGCGAATGTTGCGCAGGTTCATGCGCGAGCGCGAGCACAGCATTCTGAGCACCAATGATTCGGCGGTCATTTCCAAACTGAACACACCCACGGGCACTTTCTGGTCGATCGCGACATGCTCGGCGATGTTCATCGCGAGACTTGTCTTTCCCATGCTGGGCCGGGCGGCGATTACGATCATTTCGCCCGGATGCAAACCACTCGTCATTTTATCGAAATCCATAAAGCCTGTGCCAATTCCCGTCAGTGCGCCTTGTCGTTGATGAAAGTCCTCGATGGTCTTGATGGCAGTGCGGACCAGATCTTTGATCGTCGTCGACTCCGCTTCAATGCGTGCTTCACTGATGTGCAGAATGTCTTTCTCAACGCCATCCAGTAGCGCGTCGAGCTCGCCCTCATGCTCGTAAACACGGCCCACCACGTCCGTGCAGGTCTGAATCATCTTCCGCAGAAGATATTTTTCGCGGACGATGTCCTGATAATAGTCCAGATTTGCCGCTGAGGGCACAGCATCGGGGAGTGAGGCCAGGTACGGGAGGCCGCCGACGGCCTCCAACTGCTGCCGATCTTTGAGTCGCTGCTGGACGGTGATGAGGTCGATCGGTTCTTTCCTGTCGTACATCTCCACCAGCAGCTCGTATACGGTGCGATGCCGCAAATCGTAGAACACGTCCGAGCCGGCTTTAAACTTTTCGATCGTCTCACCAAGTTTGTCTTGAGGTGATAACAAAACGCAACCAAGCACTCCTTGCTCTGCCTCGATCGAATGCGGCGGCAACCGATCCACCTTCAGCGGGTCGGCCAATCCCGAAGTTCTCCTGCGCCGAAAATCTTTTGCGTCCGTGCCACTACCCGAATCCACTGTGGTGATCATGGAGAGATGACACTCCAGAACCAGAAATCGATCAATGAAACCTTACTGGCGTGTTATTCACGGGTTGTACACAAATGAGCTAATTCGAAATTGCGATGAACGATCTGCAGATTCGGGTGCATGGCGATAGCAGCAAGCCGACGCACATTTATTTGCCGGGCTTGCATGGAGACTGGACGCTGGTGAGCAGTTTTCGGCAGGCGATGAAGGATTCCGTGCAATTCGTGGAGTTTACCTATCCCAGAACATTGAACTGGTCGCTGCACGAACATGCAGAAGCGATTTTGGGGGCATTGAGAAAGAATCAAATCACCCAAGGTTGGTTGCTGGCCGAATCATTTGGATCGATCCTCGCATGGGCAGTGTTGGAGAAAGATTTCGCTGCACAAGGCGTCATTCTGGCGGGGGGCTTTGTGCGGTATCCATTCATGCCGCTGGTCCGGTTGGCGCACTGGTTAAATAGCGGTCTCCCAAATTGGGGATTCGTCGCGTTCTGCCGGTTTTATGCGGCGTACGCCAAATTGCGGCATCGCAACGCTCCCGAGACTTTCGAGGCAGTAAATGAATTTCTTCGTCGCCGAACTGAACCAGGTGATCGTGAAGCGCTATGTCATCGCTACAGACTCATCCAGCAAAGTGATGCACGGATACTGGTACGCTCCCTGAAAATCCCTGTTTATCACCTCTGCGGAGTCTTTGATCCAATTGTGCCTTGGTGGGCAGTGCGAAAATCACTGCTTCGCGGCTGCGCTACGTTTCGGAACTCGTCCCTTATCTGGCGCGCCGACCACAACGTGCTCGGTACTGCTCCGGGCCAAGCCGCAGAGCGGATCATGGCTTGGATTCGCTGTTCCGAGGCCGCAGCTCCCGGGTAATACGATAAGGAGCCGTGTCCTCTTTGATGTGAAAGCCGATTTGAGGTTTTGGCGGCTCCGGAGGGGGCGTTAACAGTGGCAGCAGCTTTTGGTAGATGTCGCGGAGCGCAGCATCGTGAGTGAGAAGCGTTTGATCGATTTCGGCTAGCCGCCTGAGGATTGCTTGATTGGCCGCGAGATGCTCGCGCAACTTCACGAACGCACGAATCACATAAATGCTCATAGCGGTCGCCCGACGGCTGTTTAGCACATTCGCTGCTTGAAGCGTCCCGTGTTCAGTGAAGACGTACGGGATAAATTTTCGATGCTGCCCGCGGCCAAGCTTTAAGGTCGCAATTTGCGACCTTAAAGACTCTCATTCTTGCGGAGTGAGTCGGAAGGCAAAATCCAGCGGAAACTTCTCCTTATTCCGTGAGACTTGCTCGTTAAGCCGTTTCGTTGTGACGTCATAAATCGCCGCTAAGTCGGAATCGAGAATCACTTTGTTTTCCCGGATTGTCAGAATGTTCGGTTCGATGCAAGGTTGGGTGTTTACTTTACCATGCGGCCCGACCTTAAACAGATTTTGACTCGGCACAATCATTACAATGCTGTCAGTCAATTTTCGACTTAGTTGACACGCAGGCGATAGAACTGTGCTGTGTCGGCGGGCGCGACAAACGAAGTGCTTTCGAAGCGATCGTCGCCTGGGGTGTATTGGCGGAACACGCCCCAATTCCCGGGACTGAGAGCATCTCGGACCAGGATATCGTACGCACGATTGGATTTGGCGTCGAAGGTCAGGGTGACGGAACCATCCTGCCAAGTGATGCGCAGTTTGAGGTAGCTGCTGGAATCGTGTGGATTGGTGCCGGCACGGAATTCGTCGAAGTTAGTCATGCCGTCGCCGTCCGGGTCAGCCGCCGCGTCGGCAAGGAGCGGATCGGTGCCATTTGCAATTTCCCAATCGTCGGGCATGCCGTCCTCGTCGGTGTCCGGTGCGCGATTTGCTGTTCCGGGTGTTGGAGCGCCGGCCAGCCAATTTGCCGGATCGTTGCCATAAGCGCGCGGATCGTGGCGCTGCAGCGAAGGACCGGCTCCGTCGGCAGCGGGTGACCAGGGGGTTTTGTCGTTGTAACGTATTTCGTCCACGACAATGAAGGCCAAGCCGTTGGTATCAATGACGCCCGGGCGTTCGAGCTTCAATCGCTCGCCGCTATCTTGCAGGGCGCCGAAATAAGGGCCAACGATAATGACCGACGCAGGCACATTATATTTGGTGCGGAATTCCGCGGGATCGATCGGCACGACGAGTATGTAGCCGTTCGCCGGAACGACAATGTCTGTCGGAAATTCGTAAGCGGCCCCGCTGATGCCCCATGGAACACCGTCAGCATCGGACAAGGGAACGTTTGTGGACGAAATGTTGAGCAGTTCGATAAACTCGTCGCTGCCAGGAGCAGGGTGATAATGGATCTCGTTGATCACGATTGGGCCGACACGTGGGCCTGAATTGGCAGAATGAAAGCTGCGGTCGATTTGCGCGGGGAATTGTTCGTCGCCCACGCTATTAACGTAACGGCCGAAGGACACATTGTTTGCGGCGGGACCGAACGCGAACCCGTGCGAATAGCCAGTGAGCGCGCCGTTCGTATTGGCCGACAATAAGTAAATCTGCTCGCCGTGGGAGTTCAGCCCGAAGCCCAATTGCGTTTCAGTAAATGTGAGGTAGCCCCCTGCGGGAATCTGCGTTCCATCCGGAATGCGAAATCTGTTCGGCTGATCAAGGTCGTCGGTGAGACACCAACCGCTGACATCTGCGTTTTGCGTGCTTGCATTGAACAACTCGACTTCGTCTACCAAAGGCGGAACGCTGGCGGACAAGACTTCGTTGATCAGCACGCGCGGGAAGTCTGGAATCGGATCATCCGCTCCGGGTGAACCACCAGGCAATGCACTTGCGCGCCAGTTGGAGCCGCGGTCCGGTGCTTGAGTCGCGCCGGATTGTACAATCGAAAAATCGTGGTTGTCCGCGGCTACCGGCCAGGGTGCTTCATCGTCGTAGCTCACCGAGAACACCGTCGTTCCCACGGGATGCATCAAACGCAATGTTTCGCCGCCGTTATCGAGGCGTCCGGGAAAAACACCATTCACGGGCACGCCAGGATACTTCGACGTGAACGAGGCCGCGTTGCGGGCCAGAACAAAAAATGCGCCGGGCGCGAGTTTAGTTCGGTTCGTGAAAGTGAAACCGAGGCCTTGGAAGATAAGGCCAGACAAATCCAATTCATTGGTGCCCGTGTTCTTGAGTTCGACGAACTCGAACTCGTCGCCGCTGTTGGTGCCGCGGGCAGGCGGATTGTACATGATTTCGGTGAGCGCCAATTTGCTCAGATCCTGCCGCGGATAGAAGGTCGCGTCCATGAGCGCGCTCCACTCACTGCCATTGAGCACGCGCGCTTTGACTTGCGTGGGCGCGTTCATCACGACTGGTTCTGCATAGGCCTGCGCATTCGCGGCCACTGCACCAGTCCCGAACACACGCGGGTCGCTCCCATCGGTGGTGAAATAAATTACGCCGGCTGCATTGGTGTGACTCATCTCCAAACCAAAGCCATTGGAAATGGCGCCGCCGAATTGATTGAACCCGGGCGCGCCCAGGGACGGGAACAAGTTATTGGTGCGAAAGTTCGCGATGTGGTTGGCGGTAAGCTTGAGCAAAAAATTAGTTGTGAGCTTGTCCATTTCCGGCTGCCACCATTCGTCGCGCGTAAATGTTTTTCCCGTGCCAATCTGCCCGCTGGGCACCCCATTTGATCGCGCATCACCCCACCGCGCTGATTCAGCCACGAGCGCATCGTGAATGATTGCTCCCGGCGCCAACAGTCGTGAGACGCAGTTGCTGGGTGTCAATGCGCCGCCATTGAAAAGATGCTTTTGAACGCGGTCACCGAAATGGCGCCGGAACTCCGGAGACGAGCGCAACCGCGCATAGACGCGGGCGGGCGAATACAGTTCGCCCGCTCCGTCGGCGCCATTACCGACGTTGATGCGATTGCGGCGAACCAGGCGGTCAAGCGTCAATTCCTGGTCCCATA
Organism: Verrucomicrobiia bacterium; assembly: GCA_035275085.1. GTDB lineage: Bacteria > Verrucomicrobiota > Verrucomicrobiia > Limisphaerales > DATENK01 > DATENK01. The sequence goes on from DATENK010000306.1 coordinate 5,969, forward strand.
CCGTACAGATGAACTTCGTGCCAGGGATGCCGTTCGTCGCACGGCGATGCGCCAAATACCAATTGTGGCGCGGCCAGTCCTCGGATTCCGCGAAGATGTGGACGATCATGTAATCGATGAGATTATCGAGGTCCATAACTTGCGATACCGCCTGGTAAGTGGCGTCGCTGATCGGACCATTAACCAGGTTCAAGATATTCGTCCAATCCGTTCCGGTGCCATCGACGATCACTGGCGGCCCATTATTATCTTCTCCCACGAGCACGTCCCATGCGCCTTCGGGTCCACCGTAGAGTTCTTCAAAATAGGACGCCGTGATGCGTTCCGATGGCTGATACAATCCCCAATACAAGCCATTGAGATACAAATGCACATATGCGGACCGGCTGACGCTCCAGCCCATGTCGCGAAATGACTCCTTCGTCCACACATCCCGCAAGTAGCACGTATTCTCCGGGCGGTAACGAAGTCCGCGGAAGATCTCGCCGGTTTCGGTGTTGGTGTATAAATTGTTGTCCGCGTAACGTCCGGCCCAGCCGTCCACAAATCCGCAGCCGCGGAAGACAATCCCATCATGGTCGTCCACACCGCCTCCGAACCAATCATAGTGCAGCTTGGTCGGACCGTACTCATGTTTGAAGGTCACGTGCAGCGAGTGCTTGGGCGTCCGCACGTTATCGCGGCTGGCGTTGCCGTGTGCTTTCAGACCGCCTCGGGTGGCAAATAAAGTTTCGCCGGTGACATCGATCAATTCCAGCGATGCTTCACGTTCCCAATTGGTACCCTCGCTGGTTGAATTGGGATAAATCCCGCTGGACGAACTCCACAAGCCATTGTGATCAGACACAATCGAGAGCGTGGGAATGCTCCGAAGGTCGTTCTTGATTGTCGCGCCGTACTTCGGATCGTTCACCACGTTCGAGTCCATGCCGTAATCAGCCGGATAACTCGCCTGCCACGTGGTCGGATACCCGGGCAAGCTAGCCGGCTGCCGCAGCACCGAATTCAAAAAGATGTACGTGTGCGTGTCTACATCGCTCGCGATGTAACCGGACTTGTATGCCGCGGCGCGCACGAATGTGGTGTTCGTAATCAGAATCGGCGCGGAATATAAAAAACCATTTGTGGGTGAAGGCTTGCTCCCGTTTACCGTATAATAAATGGTCGCATTCACGGTGGCGCTGGTGATCACTAACGAGAAAGGCTCCTCAAAAAACCCGCGGTCTACACTGAACTTCGTGTCCGCGACTACCCCGAAGGTGCCAGGGCGATTTGGCGCGCCCGGTGTGGGTGTCGCGAAGAATCCCAGCACTCGCAACGCATCCAATTCCGGCGCAACCAGGAAATCGTCATCGGCCGCACTGATGTTCAAGCCTTGGATGGCGAGCATATTCGTGCCGTTGCGGAGCAAGCCAGGAGCATTGGTAACGAATGATTCCGAAATCAGCGCCGCTGCCCCGCCGTGGGCTGCTGTGGAGGTTGCGTCCCAAACGGGTGCTGGAGGGGCGTTCGCTGAAGCGACGAGCTGGCCGTTGACGTAAGCGAGAAACCCATCGTTGTAACGCATGCGGAGACGCAAGTCGTCCACGCCCGTGGCATTTTGAATCGTAAAAGGCACGCGAACATACGCTGAGGCATTGATGCCATGCATCGCGGCAGCGAGATCGGTGCGGATAAAGGACGCATAGTTCAATTCCGCTACCTGCATCGCATTCAGGAACACTCCGTAATCGGGCTGCCCACTGGCATTTACCGAAGAAGAATCGCGCCGCGCGGCGATGACGATCCGACCGGCGGCGTCGCTCATCGTTTCGAACGTGAACTGGTATTGGGCGTTGTTGGTTGGGAGAACCTGTGCGTTGAAAGTGTAATTATCTTTCACGAGCACGCCATTAGCGTACCAATCCGACACGCGCAGCCCAAAGTTCACGACATCGAAGGACCAAATCGTGATTGCGTGCGCTTTGTTGGGTGTGAGCCCATCGAGGGTGACATCCAGGCCGCCGTTGTTGGTGCGACTGCGCGAATAGACGTAATCGCGCAGCAGAAGCGCCTCATTGAAGGCGCCGTTTGTATTCGGTCCGGCATTGAGCCGGTCGTCGTAGCCGAAGCCCGCGGTATTCGACAGCGTTACAGAAATGCTGCCATATGTCCTCACCGTCGCGTTGGTGATGATCCCGGTGCCATCGATCGTAAAAGGTGTGAAGCCGGGCATCGTGTTGACGTTCGTGTCCGTCGTGCGGCGGTTCATGTCGAGGCGCAAAATCACGGCACCCGGGCCATTTTCGTAAGTTGCGAACCCAACTGGCGTGGTGGCAGGCAGCCAACTGCTGTCGTCAAAGGCCGGCAAGGTCCACGCTGCGCCGAGCGTGCCATCAGTGGGCACTAGAACGCGTGCGTTCGCTTCACGGCCAATGGCCGTCAACGTCCCGGCCGTCGGCTCAAGGCCATAAGAAATGTTAGGATGCTGTCTTGGATACGCCGGGGCAAACTGGTGCGCGATCGTCGCTCCGTCCGATTGCACCAGTGCCAGATATTCGCCCGCGTTATCCAGTTGGAAATTCGTGTGTAGCGTTCCGTTGGTGCGGTCCTTTCCGGACGCAAATACCAGGAGATAGGCGCCGCTTTGCAAGGTCACCGGCGGCATTCGCCACTTTTGAAGGTTTGCTGCGTCATCCGTCAAAAACCACCCGTCGAGATTTACCGCAGCCAACCCGTCATTCTGCAGTTCGATCCAGTCTGGCGTGTCGCCATTCTCGTCGTGCACCAAGCCATCGTTCTCCGTCAAAAACTCGCTGATCCGCACCGCGGCAAAGGAGGGCATCGCCAGCAGCGCGAACAAACAAAAGAGTCGCGCCAGGAGAAATTTGCGTACGCAATTCGTTTTCAGGCTGATGACGCATTTAAGCAAACTTCTACTTAAAAATCAAAGCAAAGCGCTTACAAACCTATGCTGGTTGTAATATCATCCTGAATTCCAACGAACCGGCCCCTCTCGGGGACACGCACAAAGTTTCCGTTTTCCCACCCACGGAGGCGGTAGAGGGTGGCGAAAGTGAAGTTCGGCGCAGCGGCGCCCTGGCCGCCAACGAGTTCGCCACCGCGGCGCACGTTGTCCATGAGCCAAGCCGGCATGCGCAGGTGATAGGGGTTGCGGCGCACCTCACCGGCGTGAAAGGAGAGCGCCGCAATCAGATCACTCACATCACGGGCGCTGGACTCAACCATCAGATTCGGATCATCCATCGCGCCCCAGAATTCCGTTTCAATGGTCGTGCATGAAAAACCGGCCAGCGATTCCAAAGCGTCCACCACCAGCCGATGCGTGCCGATGTGGGTGACGTTCCAATCGCGGTCGTGCGGAAAGAAAATGACTTTCGGCTTTTGCTCGCGCAGAATTTCTGCGACACGCGCGACGCTGCGGTCCCATTGGGCACGATTCTGTTCGCGCGCTTTCAAATTAATCCCTTCGAGCCCGTTTTCGCGCGCCGCGATCAGTCCAAAACCGATGTAATCGCAGCAGGCGGATAGTTCCCTCCAGCGCTCGGGCTGCCGCGCCTTGTTACTGCCCTGGGTCACCGCCACATTGATCACCTTCATGCCTGCTTCGCGCATCACCCGCAGCGGCAATCCACCAATGATCACCTCGTCGTCGGGATGCGGCGCGAAAATCAAGGCCTTAGGCGCATCTGGCCGGAGCTGCTGCTTTGGCGGCATCGGTAATCCGCCCAGCGGCAGGTTTTTGTGCTTTGCCACTATTCCAGCAAACTCGTTAACGAACGATTCGTAAGGATTCATATCATCGGCAAGCTCGCGGCCGCGATTGCCTGGCCATGGCGTTTCTCTTTTTCGTCGGGCATATGAAATTGAACTTCGAGCCCAGGAAATTCTTCGCGCAAGACACGCTGGGCTTCCTCGATAATGACAGCCCCGCCTTCACCAGTCGTGACTCGGCCAAGAAGCAGCAAGTGTTTGAAATTGTAAAAGCTCTTATAGTGCGCCACCGCGTATCCGAAGCAGACGCCGATCGTCCGGTAAATCTTAGC
>DATENK010000307.1:0-6569 GCA_035275085.1 Verrucomicrobiia bacterium
CAAGCGGCTGATCAGTTATATGCGGCCGTATCGACGGCTCTTTGTGGTCAACCTCGCGATGACGGTGCTGGCTACGGTATCGCAGTTGTTGGGGCCAAAATTTATTCAGATCGGAATCGATCGTTACCTGACGAACTTTACGACTGCGGAAGCAGCGATGATCGGCATTTTGGTCGTCAGCATCATCTATCTCGCGAATCTGTTGTTCAATTGGGTGCTTTCGGCGGCCCAGGTGAAGAGCGCGATCGCGATCGGGCAGGGCGCAATGAATGATTTGCGGCAGGCGGTGTTCGAACATATCCAACGGCTGTCGTTGAATTACTTCGATCGGACGCACCAGGGCCGGATCATCAGCCGAGCGGATAGCGATATCGAATCACTGGATCGGATCATGACTTGGGGCGCGAACCAGATGCTCGCCAGCGTCTTGACGCTCGCGGGCGTCGTGACCTTGATGGTGCAGTATGATTGGCGTTTGTGCCTCGCCACGAGTCTCGTCCTACCGCCGCTGTGGATATCGACGCGCCTGTTCCACCTCCATGGAATGGAGGCATACCGCCGATTGCGACATCAGACCTCGCGAATCACCGCGCCGCTCGCAGAGAACATCGCAGGCGTACGCGTCGTTCAGGCATTTTCGCGCGAAACGGAAAATCTGGCGAACTTTCAAAAGCTCCAGGACGTTTACTTCGATCGGTTCCTGACAGCGGCGCGCATTTTTCACACCTATATGCCGTTTCTCGGACTTATGTCTGGCGTGGGGACGGTGATCATTTTGGGTTATGGCGGCTCGCTCGTGGTGCAGAACCAGATCACGGTTGGGCAGTTGGCAGCGTTTATACTTTACCTAGGTATGTTTTTTGGACCGATCCAAACCATGGGCGACCTGTACAACTCCGTCCTGTCCACCGCCGCTAGCGCAGAGCGGATTTTCCAACTGCTCGATACGGAGCCGCAAGTCAGGGACCGCCCCGGCGCGCAAACCCTTCCGCCCCTCCGCGGCCATGTGCAATTCGAGAATGTGTCCTTCCGATATGACACCACTCCTGAAAACACGTGGGTCCTAAAAAACATTTCCTTTGAAGCCAAACCCGGTGAAACCGTTGCATTGGTCGGCGCGACCGGATCGGGAAAGACGAGCATCATCAGTCTCATCACGCGTTTTTACGAACCGCAACAAGGGCGCATCCTGATGGACGGTCTTGATTTGATGTCCGCCACGATCCAGTCCCTGCACGAGCAAATCGGGATCGTGACGCAGGAGAATTTCCTGTTCACCGGCACGATCATGGACAATTTGAAGTTTGGCCGGCCGTCCGCCAGTGACGATGACGTTATCGAAGCAGCAAAGAAACTGGGGACGCACGAAATCATTTTGCGTCTGGCGGAGGGTTACCAAACAAAAGTCGGCGAACGCGGCGGCAATCTCAGCGCAGGGGAGCGCCAACTCATTACCTTTACACGCGCAATGGTCGCGCAGCCGCACATCCTTATACTCGACGAAGCCACAAGCGCGGTCGATCCGCAAACTGAGGCGGTCATCCAGCACGCACTCGAAGCGCTCTTCGCGCGCCGCACCTGCTTCGTCGTCGCTCATCGGCTCTCGACGGTGCGAAATGCACACCGCATTCTGGTTTTGGCCAACGGCGAAATCATCGAACAAGGCACCCACGCCGAACTGCTCGCGGCCAGCGGCCATTACGCCAAACTCCATGCAGAGTTCGTCCGGCAATGATGTTTTGCGGAAAGGCCAAAAAACTTGAAGAATACTTGTTGAAACCCAGTCTCAATTACAATAATGTCGCGTCACATGAACGGTCGAGTGCCAGCTTGCCTCGAAAACGGCCAATGCGAGCCGGAGCTGTGCCCGCTCAGCCGCGTGGTGGCCGGCACCGCCGTGCGCATCAAGCGGCTCGATGCGCCGCCGGAGCTCACGCATCGGTTGCGCGAGATCGGTTTCTGTGAGGAGCAGGAAATCAAGCTGGTTAGCCGCCATACGAACCTGATTTGCCTCGTTTGCAACGCGCGGCTCGGGATCAGCACCCGGTTGGCGGAAAACATTTTGGTTCAGCCGGTCGCGGCGCAGGCGCAAGACAGGACCCGCGCCCATGCCGGCTGAGGGCCAGCGCCTGAGTTCGCTGCCGCCCGGCAGCGCTGCGACAGTCACCGCGGTCGAGGTCGCTCCTGAACATCGTGGAAGGTTGCTCGAAATGGGCCTTCTGCCGGGAACGCGCATTGAAGTGGTTCGTTACGCCCCGTTGGGCGACCCTGTTGAAATCAAGGTGCGCGGTTATAATCTTTCTCTGCGCAAACATGAAGCGGAACAGGTTTGGGTTCAGACATGCTAAAGCATGAACGCCAACGATTCACTTCGTGCTACGTTGGATTAGCCGGCAATCCGAATTGCGGTAAGACCACGTTGTTCAACGCGCTGACCGGCCTGCGAGCCAAAGTCGGCAATTACCCGGGTGTCACGGTTGAGCGAAAGGAGGGCGCACTGAAAGGGACGTCGATCACGATCCTTGACCTGCCGGGGACTTACAGCCTGAGTCCGCAGTCGCTCGACGAACAAATCGCGCGCGATGTTTTGTTTCATCGGGTCCGCGACGTTCCGCCCCTCGAATTGGTCGTGGTCGTGATCGATGCCTCGAATTTGCAACGCAATCTGTATCTCGCCACGCAGATCATCGAACTCGGCTATCCGGTGATTGTCGCGTTGAACATGATCGATGTAGCGGCTGATAACGGCGTAGAGATCGACACGCCCGAATTGAGCAAGCGGCTGGGCGTGCCAGTGATTGCCATGACTGCGAACCGTGGGCGGGGAGTTTTGGAATTACGCGAAACAATCAAAGCAGCGATCAAGGGGGAACGACCGCAAAAAACCGGAAACTTCTTTTGTGACTTCCCCATGGTCTTCGCTCGCGAAGTGGCGGCGTTGGCCCAGCTTCTTGTCGCAAAATATCCCAACAGCTGTTACGACGCAAAGGCCGAAGCTTCCCTGCTGCTGAGTGATGACCGCTTTCTCGAATCGAGCACGGCTCATTATCCACCGCTCGTACGGGAAGAAGTGGCTCTTGCGCGTCAGCGCCTGGCAAACGCCCAGATCGATTGGCGCAGCGTGGCCATTGAAGCGCGCTATCGGCAGATCGCCCAAATCCAGCGAGTGGCTACAAAGACGTTGTTCGCAGAAAAGGAGACGATCACAGACAAGCTGGACCGAATCTTAACACACAAAGTCTGGGGTCTGCTGATTTTCGTGGCGCTGATGCTGGCAATGTTTCAAAGCATTTTCAGCTTTGCGGAAATCCCGATGGGTTGGATGGAGAAAGCAATCGAGTGGATCGGCCAACATGTCCAGACTGCGATGGCGGCCGGTGCGTTGAATGATTTGCTTGTCAACGGCGTGATCGCCGGTGTCGGCGCGGTCTTGGTGTTTTTGCCGCAAATCTGTTTGCTCTTTTTCTTCATTGGTCTGCTGGAAGACACCGGCTACATGTCACGCGCCGCGTTCCTGATGGACCGATTGATGAGCAAGGTCGGCCTGCACGGCAAGAGCTTCATCCCGATGCTCAGTTCTTTCGCATGTGCGATTCCGGGCATCATGGCCACCCGCACCATCGAGAGCCACAAAGACCGTCTGGTCACAATCCTGGTGGCGCCCTTGATGAGTTGTTCGGCGCGATTGCCGGTTTACACGGTGTTGATTGCGGCCTGCATTCCGAACCGAAAGGTCCTCGGTGTTTTGGGTTTGCCAGCGCTCACGATGCTCTCGATGTATTTGCTCGGGATTGTGGTGGCGCTGTTGATGGCTTGGCTGTTCAAGAAAACGTTGCTCAAAGGTCCCACGCCGATGCTGATTATGGAATTGCCGCCCTACCGCCGCCCCTTGATTGGCACGGTGTTGCGCCACATGTGGGACCGGTCAAAAATCTTTATTCGGCGCGCGGGCACGGTGATCCTCGGGATCAGCATCTTGCTTTGGTTCCTGGCGTCATATCCCAAGCTAGGGGGAGACTCCGGCGCGCAACTGCGTCAGAGTTACGCGGGCCAACTTGGGCGCGTCCTCGAACCGGCCATCGCGCCGCTGGGGTTCGATTGGAAGATCGGCATCGGCATCATCGGCTCGTTCGCTGCGCGCGAAGTATTCGTGAGCACCATGTCTCAGGTTTACAACATCGGAAAAATCGACAAACGTGAAATGGCAACCCGCACCCTCGCTGAAAGCATGCGCACGCAAAGACGCGAGAACGGTTCGCGGCTGTATACGCCATTGGTCGCGATCTCGCTCATGGTGTTTTACGTGTTCGCATTGCAGTGCGTGAGCACGGTGGCGATTGTGCGGCGGGAGACGAATTCGTGGAAGTGGCCGTTGTTTCAATGGCTCTACATGACGGCGTTGGCGTGGATGTTTGCTTTTGCCACATTTCAGATCGGACGCGCGCTGGGATTTGGCGTTTAAAACAAGCTGCCGAGACGTTTGATGCCTTCACGAATATCCGATTCTGTTGCCCCACCGAAGCTTAACCGCATTTCGTGGTTCGGTTTCGGACGCGATGGATCATCGCAGTAACATAGTTCCCCGGGCACATAAATGACATTACGATTGAGCGCGGCACTGAAGAATTTGGATTTAGCGCCGGTCTTCACACGCGGATCGCCGGACCAAACGTACAATCCACCCTGCGGTTTCTCCCATTCCACGGAATCTGGAAAATGCTTTTTGATCGCATCGACCATGACTGCCGCCTTTTTTGCATAATGCTTTCGCAGAGAGCGGACATGCTTTTCGAAACGGCAGGACGCCAGAGCCGCGGAAACAATCTGTTGTTGGAAATTCGCGGTGCCGAAATCGTGGCTGCCTTTTAATTGCAGAACTACGGTGCGCAATGGTTCCGGAATCACCCCGAAACCGACGCGAATGCCGGTGGCGAATGGTTTGCTGTATGTGCCTGCGTAGATGACGCGGTCCGAATCAGCAGCCGAGGGAACATCGTCACCTTCGAAACGAAGTTCGCGATAGGCCGCATCTTCCAAGAGATAAATAGCGTGGCCGGCCGCGCGCTCGTACTTTTTCAACAATTCGAGAGCGGCCGTTTTCTTTTCGAAGCTGGTTGTGATCCCGCTCGGATTCTGAAAGTAGGTGACGAGATATAGAAACTTCACGCGTTTCAGTTCGCCGGACTTCTTGAGGGCCGCCAAGCGCTGCCCAAGATGTTCGATGTCCAGCCCATCCTTCTGCATGCCCACGCCGCGGCAATGAAAACCGAGACTCTGCGCGATGCCCAGAAAGACGAAGTAAGTCGGGTCTTCCACCAGCACGATGTCGCCCGGATCGCAAAGGCATTCAGAAACTAAATACAACAGTTGCTGCGAGCCATGCGTAATGAGTACTTGCTCGGGCGCGCAGGAACGTTGGTCGAGTTCGGACAAACGTTTGGCGGTAAGCCGGCGCAGTTCCGGATCGCCGGCCGTGGCGCCATATTGCAGCGCAGGCCGCCCGGTGCGCACCGAGGCCAGTAACTTGTCGGCAACTTCGCGCGTGGCCGCGACGGGAAGCGATTCGTTGTCCGTAAAGCCCGCCGCCAGCGAAATGAGTTCCGGGCGTTCGAGGGTGAGTTTCATCAGCCACGAAATCGGCGGTTCCGTGGTGCGGTTCGCAATGGCTGAAAAAGCTGAGTTCATTTGAAGTAGCGATCCAGGAACGTGCGCAACCCGCTGAGGTAATGCGCGCGATCAGCCTCGATCGTGCCGTTGTGAGTGCCGTGAATTTCCCAAAACATCTTCGGTTCCTTCGCGGCCGCGAAATTCCGTTCCGCGTGCCCGAACCGGATGAAATCATCGCCATGGCTGTGCATGACCAGCACCGGCGCGTGAATGCGCGGAAGTTTCTTCACGGTTTCGTAACGAATACTGCCAATAAGACGCACGGGCAGGAAAGGAAACAACTCCCTGCCAACATCGGGAATGCTGCTGAAAGTATTTTGCAGAATTAGTCCGCCGACCTTCTCACGTAGCGCAATCTCAGATGCAATGCCGCCACCGAGGGATTTGCCCAGCAGAATAATATTCTCGGGCGCGAACCCTCGCTGGCGCAGCCACGCATACGCAGCCTGGCCGTCCAGATACGTGCCGACTTCCGAGGGCGTCCCCTGGCTCTGGCCATAACCGCGATAATCGAAGGCGAACACGCTTACTCCGAGCTCCAGCCACGCATCGTAAAAATGCAGCCGGTGGCAGATATTTCCGGCGTTCCCGTGGAATATCAGAAATGCAAGGTGTTCCCGCTTGGATCCTGGGAAGAACCAGCCATGCAACTTCACGCCGTCGCTGGCCTTGAACTGGATGTCCTCGTGTTGCCGCTCGGGCGCGAACTCAATGTCGCAAGAAGGCGCGTAAACCTGGCGATGTTCGAACCACCGAATCACGCATTCAGCCTACTATTTCTCAAGGTTGAATTCGAGCTTCGTCCGCGTCTTCGCTTTTGGATTTTCAATCTCCATGTCCTGAAGCTCGTATTTGCCTTTGACCTTTTTGAAGCTGCCGACTTTGAAGTTTTTCAACTTTGT
>DATENK010000308.1:0-4523 GCA_035275085.1 Verrucomicrobiia bacterium
GCATTGATCAGGCGCTCGTGAATCGAGTTGAATTGATCGGAGTTCGGGAAACGATCTTGAAGCCAGAACCATTGCGCCACCGAAGCTTCCACCAGGGCAGTCGGCGTATCGGCATTGTATTCGAGAAGTTTGGGCGGGTTGCTTCCGTCGTACGCGACATCGAACCGTCCATACAAGCTGAAGTCATCCCGCTCCCAGGATTTGCGGACCAAAGGAATGGCCGCTTCGGCGATACAGAGGCGGTCCCACCAATTTTCTTTGATGATGGCATCAACGGCCTGCAGACAGAGTTCGTGCAGAGTGCCAGCCGCCGCTTCGAGCATATCGATCTCCGCGGAGGCAAACTGATAAAAGGCTGATTCGTCCCAATAGGGCCCTTGCTCATGGGAATGATAGGTCAGCCCAACTTTCTCGACTCGTTGCTGCCAATCGGCGCGAGGCTCGAGCGTGCGGCGTTGCATCAACTTACGCCTGTCCGCGACGATGAACTTCCAAAGCCTCCCCGACGCGTCGAAGCAGTGGTCGCCTTGTGTTCGACTGTCGCTTTGTTCACGCCGTATGCCGACGGCTTAGAGGCCGCAATGCTGCGCTCATCCGGGTAGGCATTCCATGTGCCGCCGTAGTAGTAGCCGCGATCCGGGCGATACGAATTATACGGATACGGGTACCACATGTGAAACGGCGCGTGGTAGTAACCGGCGCCCGGTACATAGTGGTTGTTGGTGTACACGCTGTCCGACGACAATTTCACCACGTTGTTATCGTGGCCGCATCCGGCCAACGCACTAGCCACGGCCCCTGACAGGACGAGCACGATTTTTTCACTGCGTTTCATTAGCCAAGCATGGCCGCCGCAACCAGCGCGCATACCCCAAGGATTACGGCTGCCCCGATAATTGCGGCGGCGACATTTTTGTTCTGCAAAATCTCGTGATGCAGCTTTCCGGGCGTGGCGAGGTCGAACAGTTTGTAACCAATGATCGCCAGCACAACCCCGAGCATTGAAAAGAGGGCCGTGTGCCACACCGCTTCGCCCAGGGAATGCGCATGCCAATCCGCCGTCACAGCAGCTTCCTGCGCCTGCATTGACATGACCGGCAGCATCCACACCAAACCCAATGTGCGTTTTAAATTCATGCGTTAGCAATGTCGCAGGCAAGACTGCCGCTGGAAATTACAAAGAGAAGCCTCGTTTGGAATCGGATTACCGCACCAACCGCACGCGGTAGAATTGTTGCCACTGCGCCGAGGCAGGCGCTGTAAAAGTATACGGGAAACAGTCGGTCAGATTCGTGGCGATCAACGACCAGTTCTGCAAGTCAGGCGAACTCTCAATGATGTTCGTTGTGCCAATCAACGCGTCAATCGCGAATTGAATTGCGCCATTCTCGGCGTGCGCCGCGGCGCTGATCGTCGGTTGTTCGAGGGTTGCGGGTCCTTTCACCGTCAACGTGAATGGGGCGAATGCATATTGGCGCACGCGAATGTGATAGGTCACCCCTGCCTGCGCCTCGAATGCGAGGGAGGAAGGGCGATACGGGCCGGAAGAATTGGCCACCGGTGTGAGTGTCCCCAGCGATGACCCAACGAAAACCTCGAGTGGACGATCCAGCGTTATTTGCACTGTGGTTAGTTGCGCCGCGGGCGCCGTCCATCTCCACCAAACACTGGGCGCTGTCTCGCCTTCCTCCGCGGTAGCCCCCAGCGTCGTGCCCGGCACGGCGGCCGGAGTCGGGATCACGGTGGCATTAGCGAAATCATCGTTCGGAGGACGGTCAATGGATGTGATTGCTAGCGTGAAGTTGCCCTGTTGTTCGCGCCAGCCAAAAACATTAGCCATTCCGTAAACGGCAATGTGGTATTCTTCGCCGGCGGTGACATTCACCAGTACCGATCCTTCCAGCGAGTAAATGGGCAACACTTGAACGCGGTTCGAAATCCCTGACCCGCGAGAGACCTCGATGCGCGCGGAGATGCCCGATCGCGCAAGCGAAACCACATAGAGCCCAGACTGCGGCGGGGTCCATTTCCACCACACAGAAGCGCTGAGCGAATCGCCCTCGTCGGTCGTGGCATCAACGTTCGAAGCCTCAACGTAAAGATTCGCGCCTGCAAGCAGAGCAGCGCCCCCAAAATCGTCGTTCAGCGGCGCGTTGGAAGGGCGGATGTTAAACGCAAGCCCCCCGCCTTCGTTCTGGCGCGAAATGAACGCGATCGGGTATTCAGTTCCCGCGCTGGCGGTGAATTGCACGAACCTTGACTTCATATTGATCCCTCCTCCCACTGGGACCAGGTTTCCGGACTCACCCAGTTTGAAAACGACTGCGCGACCGCTGAACCCCGCGCTGTGCGTCACCAAAGTGTAATCGCCGTCCGCCGGCGCAAACCAACTGTACCAAATCGTTTCGGTCTCATCATACGCCCGCAGGCCCGCATCATCAATCGGCTCAAAGGTGGCCTCAGCATTCGAGCCGTAGCCGCTCACCGTCACCAAAGTACGTTGGGCGAAGTTGTCGTTCGGCGGAAATCTGCGCGGACGGATCGTCAATGTGAAATCGCCTGTGCCGGCGTATGTGCTGTCTACTGCAATCCAATATTCGCTTCCGCTTACCACCTGAAGTTGCGCCGGCCAATCATTGCCTGGGCTGCGGGTCTCAATCATGAAGTAGCCGGCTTGCCTCGAGTAAATGGCCACCAAGCCCCCATTGTTATCCGAATTCACTTCGACCACGACTGAAGCATTGGATGGCGGTGTCCACTTGTACCAAACTGAGGAAGACGAGGACCCATAAGTTGCGTGGATTGGTTCGCCAGTCTCACGCGTCGCGCCCACGAGCGAACCGGATATGCTGACCGGAAAACCAAAAATTGAAATCGCGTCGACCACGTTGTCGTTGGCCGGCGTAGCCACGGGATCAATCTGAAGCTCAAACGGCATTTCGGGGCCGCTCACCCGGATATAAAACTCCTCACCCGCAGTCCCGCGCAAAACCACATTCGTGCTTCCACCGCCAGGGTATGGCGGCGGAAGAAAAATGTCGCTCGTTTGAGTCGACACAACTCGCAGCCAGGCAGAATACGGGTTCGTTGCAATTGTAGTGACTCGGTACAGGCCGCCTGTCGGGGCCGTCCACGCCCACCACACAGAAGCGAAATCGTCGCCGCTGGCCACGTTGAGACCCGGTTCAAATGTAGCGTTGATGTTGTTTCCCTGGAGACTCAGCGGTACTCCACTGATCGCAACGCGATTCGCGAAATTATCATTCGGCGGCGGAACGGCCGGGTCGAGAGCCAGGGTATACTCGTTGCGTCCATAGCCGTTTACACGAATGTAGTACGCCTTCCCCGCCACCGCTTGAAACGCAACCGTTGCTCCTCCACCGAGGCTCGTGAGCTCGTTTAAATCTTTCCCGGTGAACACGTTAACCGTGTGACTGTCCGCCCCCTCAACGAAACGCAGCGAGAACGTCCCCTCCACTGGCGCGCGCCAGCACCACCACACCGAATACGAATAATAGCTGGGACTATCCGGTTCGCCCACGTCGCGAGTTGCGCCGGCAGTTGTGCCCGAAACGGTAAACGCTGTTCCCGTAACAATGGTGCTGCGATAGAAACTGTCATTCGCAGGCGGCGCCGGAACCGTGATCGACGCAGGGCACGAAGTGGATGAAAGCCCGAGGTTGTCCGTTGCCACTGCTCGCAATATGTGTTCGCCGTAAGGCGCGTTCGACCATGCGAAGGAATACGGCGAGTTCGTCAGCACCGCAAGCAGCGTACTCCCCGCGAACAGTTCGACCTGCCGGACGTTCCCATCCGTATCTGCCGCCATCGGATCGATTCTCGGAGGTTCCGGCTCAAACGCCAAACCCGGACTCGCATTTAAACCAATCCCATACCCATTGAGCGTCACAATCGGTGCGCGGTTCGTAGGCGACGCCAAAACCGGCGTCAACTTAAGGAGCGCCCCATCCGTCGCCATAAAATTCGTATCGAACGTGAACCGTGCTATCCATAGTTCGCCCGCAGCCGTTATGGCCGGACCGCCCAGGCCGGTATAGGTGCAATCGTCCATGATCGCGAACCGTGGGAAGGTCCCGTGCGCGGTGTCGAATTGCGCCAGGTAATCGCCAGGCCCCGTAGCACCGCAAAAATGTGCATCACCCCTGCTGTCGACCACCAGGCCCCGAACCATATTGTATCCGTATCCGGCCATGGGCAGGAGCGCTTCCGCAACAGCTTGTCCCGTGTACGGGCTTACGAGTGTGAGGAATTCGCGCGACTCGTAACTCACCGGCGGCAGCTCCGGTTCAAAAGGATGATCGCTGCCGCTCGAATAGACGAACTGCAGTTGTGAGATGAACACCGGGGAAACCCTGCGATCAACGAACATCGTGCCGTCGTTGCGAAAGGTGATGGAGGAAATCCATTCGTCCCGTCCTCGGAACGTCGAGTAAAGGACCGTCCCGTCGCTCCCCAGCTTCGCGAGGAACGCGTTCCAGTTATACAAGTAGCTGCTCTCTTCG